>JANNMP010000047.1:0-16623 GCA_031398015.1 Burkholderiaceae bacterium | reverse complement strand
GGCCGCCCGACGCACCCGCTCCGGCCTGCGCGCCGGCCGTCAACATGGGGATGTCAAGGCGGCGTGCGCTCACTACCATCCTGATGCCACGCTGGCGCGAACCCGGAGGCGGCATGCCCGAGCGATTCAAGAACGACCTGTTCATCAGCTACCGCCGCAGCAGCAACGAGGGCCAGGACCCCTGGGTCGACAACTTCTGCGCCAGCGTGCGGGCCCAGTTGCGTGACCTGGTGGGCGACGTGCAGATGTGGCGCGACACCGCCGAGTTGCGTGCCGGTGACGCCTGGCGGCCCGAGATCGCCGACGCGGTCGATTCCACCGGCATCTTCCTGGCCGTCATCTCGCGCACCTACTTCGACAGCGATGAATGCCGCAAGGAGCTTGACCGCTTTCTGGGCCGGCTGAAAAGTGCCGACGGCGGGGTTGGTGGCGGAAGCGGGCGCAAGCTGCTGCCCATCTACAAGCACCCGCCCAAGCCCGAGCAAGAGTTGCCGCGTGAGCTGGCCGAGATCGGCCACCATGAGTTCTACAACCTGTTCCCCAAGCCCTGGCGCGAGCTGGACCCCAAGCGTGACTACGACGACTACCACGAGCGCCTGGGCCGGGTGGTGTTCGACCTGATGGCGGCGCTGGAAGAGCTGCAGGGCCAGCAAAAGAAGCAGGCCCTGGGCAAGGTGTTCATTGCCAATGTCGGGCCCGAGCTGCTGCAGGAGCGTGAGCGCCTGCGCACCGATTTGCGCCAGCGCGGTTTCCTGGTCGTGCCCGAGCGTGAAACCCTCTGGAATGCCGACGACCACCGCGAGCGCATCGCGCGTGACCTGGCCGACGCGCTGCTCTGCATCCACCTGGTGCAGCGCGGTGCGTCGGTCGAGCCACTGACGCCGGCGCGCGCCAGGCTGCAACTGCAACTGGCCCATGCCCACATGCGCCAGCGCGGGCGGCCGCCGCCGCTGGTGTGGATCCAACCCGCCTCATTGGATCCGGCCGACACCGACGCCGGTGCCCGCAGCTTGATCGACTACATCGAAAGCGAGCTGGCCAATGACGGGGTCGACTACTTGCAAGGCAGCCTCGAAGACTTGAAGACACAGATGCTGGACATGCTGCCCAAGCCCGCAGCCGAGGCCCGCAGCAAACCGCTTGAGGTGGCGCTGCTGGTCGAAGAAGGCGACCTGGCCAACCTGGGCCCGCTGAAGGCCTTGCTGGCCGACAAGCTGGGCCTGGAGCCACGGCCGCTGAAGTTCAGCGGCGACCAGCCCAAGGACGCCGAGCGCCTGGCCCGCACGTTGGCGGCCTGCCCGCAGGCGCTGCTGTACTGGCAGCGCCAGAGCGAGGACTGGGTGTTCGACATGATGGACCTGGGCGCGCTGGCCGACCGGCTGGGGCCCGAGCGGCTGTGCATCGTGGTGGCCGGCGATGCCTCGCCCGAAAAGTCCAGCTTCACCACCCGCAAGGCCAGCGTGGTCAACAGCATGCTGGGCAGTGCTGAAGCCGAGCTGCGCCGCTTCTTCAAGCTCGGCTGAGCCAGCACCATGCCCGGCCCCGGCCCAGCCAGCAGCTTCGACACCCTTGCGCTGATCGCGGCCAACCCCTTCCCCGGGCTGCGCTCGTTCCGCCCGGGCGAAGCCGACCGCTTCTTCGGCCGCGGCAAGCAGGTTGACGAATTGGTGGCCAAGCTCGATGTGCTGCCATTCATCGCGGTGTCGGGCGCGTCGGGCTGCGGCAAATCGTCGCTGGTGCTGGCCGGGCTGCTCAGCGAGCTGCAGCGCCGCCATGCGCTGGACGCCGGCACCGACTGGCGCGCGGTGGTCATGCGCCCCGGCAACCGGCCCATCGCCCACCTGGCCGCACCGCTGGCCGTGGCATTGGGCGGGCCGCTGGTGATGGCATCGCAACTGGCGCCGCCGGTGGACGATGTGACCACCATGGGCCCGCTGCACACCAGGCCCACCACGGCTGGCGGCGACACGCCGGCTGCAGACAGCACCGCCACAGCCAGCGCTGGCGCTGCGGCGCTGCCGGCCACCGCGCCTGCCCTGCCCCAGCTGTCAGACACCTTGTACGGCCAGTTGCGCCTGGGCGGCCTGGGCCTGGTGGAGGCCGTGCGCCAGTCACGCCTGCCGCCGGGCGCCAAGGTGCTGGTGGTGGTCGACCAGTTCGAGGAGATCTTCCGCTTCAAGCGTTTGGCCGACCCTGAAGAAGCCGCCGCCTTTGTCAAGCTGCTGCTGCAGGCCGCCAACGACCCAACGTCACCGGTGAGCGTGCTGATCACGTTGCGCTCTGACACGCTGGGCGGCTGCGCCGATTTTCGTGGCCTGGCCGAGGCTGTCAGCCTGGGCGGCTACCTGGTGCCGCGGCTGTCGCGTGCGCAGCGCAAAGAGGCCATCGTGCGCCCGGTGGAGCTGCGCCATGCCCACATCGCGCCGCGCCTGGTGCAGCGCCTGCTGAATGACGTCAGCGATGATTTCGACGACCTGCCGATCATGCAGCACGCGCTCACCCGCACCTGGCAGCGCTGGGCCGAGCAGGGTGATGCCACGCGGCCCATCGACCTGGCCGACTACACCGCCACCGGCGGCGCCGCCGATGCGCTGAGCAACCATGCCGATGAAGCCTTCCGCTCGCTCGGCGTGTTGGGTGCCGAGGCCAGCACCGGCGGCGTGGTCGAGCGGGTGTTCCGCGCCCTGACCGAGCGTGTGGCCGAAGGCACCGAGGTGCGCCGGCCGCTTGAGTTCACCCAGCTGTGCGCCATCTGCGGCGCTGGCAATGCCCAGGGCGTGGCCGCCGTCGCCCATGTGGTGGAGCGATACCGCCGCGCCGACACCGCCTTCCTGGTGCCGGGTGCCGAGCGCGCGCTCAGCGACAACCCGGTGATCGACATCAGCCATGAGAGCCTGATCCGCCAGTGGCAGCAATTGCGCGGCTGGGTGCTGGCCGAGACCGAAGCCACCACCGAATTGCACGACCTGGTGCGCGAAGCCCAGGCCCTGGCCCAGGGCCAGGGCGAGCTGCGGCGTGGGCTGGACCTGGCGCGCGCCCGCCACTGGCAGCAGCGCCACCAGCCCAACCCGGCCTGGGTGCAGCTCAGCCTGGGCTGCAACGGTGAAGAGGGCGCGGCGCAACTGGCTGCGGTCAACCGCTTTCTGGACCAGAGCACGGTGGCCGAGCAAGCCAGCCGGCGGCGCGACCGGCTGCGCCGGCGCATCACGCGCAGCCTGTGGGCCACCGTGGTGCTGGTGTCGGTGGGTGCGGCGGCGGTGGGCGTCAAGCTGCAGGGCCAGGCGCGCTCGCGCGAGCTGGTCAGCCGCTCGGTGCTGGCGCTGGCCCAAGACCCGGTGCGCAGCGCCCAATTGGCGCTGGGCGCGCTGCAGCAGGACGGCAGCAACCAGCGCGCCGAGTACGCGCTGCGCCAGGCCATGTCGGCACTGGAGGTGGCGCGCACCGGGCAACTGGTGACCTTGGACGCACCGCTGCAAGAGGCCCGCTACACCGACGACGGCCAGCGCCTGCTGGTGGCTGGCGGGCGCCAGGTGTGGCTGCTCGACGCCAGCAGCCTGCAAACCCTGCACAGCGTGGCCACGCCGGCGGTGGTGGTCAAGGCCTGGCAGCTGGGTGAACAGATCATCAGCTGGACCGACGACCACCAAGTGCGGCTGCAGACCCTGAACGGCCAGACCCGCGCCGACCTGCCCTGCCCTGGCAACGGCAACCTGGCGGCCAGCGTGGCCTACAGCGGCGCGCGTGATGGCTTGCCCGCCCAACTGGCGGTGGGCTGCTACAACGGCGCGCTGCTGCTGTGGGACCTGGGCGCCCAGGGCGTGGTGGCGCGCACGTTGTTGCTGGCCGGCGGTGCGCGCGCCGCCACGCTGAGCGCGCTGGGCTTCTCGGGCAACGGCCAGTACCTGGCCAGCGGCCATGCTGACGGCCAGGCCCTGGTGTGGAAGCGTGGCCAGGCCAATGCACCGTGGATCGGTGCGCTGGGCACATCAGCGCTGCGCCATGACAAGGCGGTGCGCGACATCGCCTTCCACCCCACCGACGTTGGCCTGCTGGCCAGCGCATCCGACGACGCCACGGCCAGGGTCTGGGCGCTCGACGTCACTGCCCGCAAGCTGATGCCGCTGGACGCCACCAAGGCCAGCGCCTACCGCCTGCAGCATGACCGGCCGGTGCTGGCCGCGCGCTTTGTGCAGCGTGCCGACGACCAGTCGTCGCTGATGACACGCTCGGACAAGCGGGTGTTCTTCTGGACCGGCGAGACCACGTTTGACGCCCGCAGCCATGCCGACTGGGTGACCGACGCCAGCCCGTCCAAAGACGGTGAGCTGCTGGTCTCGTCCAGCGCCGACGGCACGGCGCAGCTGTGGTCGTCGCGCTCGGCCACCGCCATCGCACTGCTGCGCGGCCACCGCAACGAGGTCACGCGCGCCATCTTCAGCCCCCAGGGTGACGCGGTGGTCACCGTCAGCCGCGACCGCACGCTGCGGCGCTGGCAGCTGAACAAGCCGGTGATGCTGGCCGCCGGCCGGCCCTGGCAACTGGCCGCCGCCATCGACCCCAGCGGCCAGCGCGCGGTGCTGTGCGGCGAGGCCACTGCAGTGCAGCGCAGCCATTGCCGCATCGCCCCGCTGGCTGACCTGGCACAGCGCGCCGACACCGACAGTGAATGGCTGCAGGCCGTGGCCGTGGACGCAGTGGCCCAGGTCAGCATCAGCCACGACGGCCGCTGGGTGCTGGGCGTGGGCAGCAGCCAGGACGTGTACCAGACCACCCGGCCACTGCTGTGGCAGGCCGCCAGCCGCCAGCGTGCCAGCCCAGGTTGGCTGGACACCTGGCAATGGGCCGCCTTTGGCAGCGGCCGCGCCGAGCTGGTGACGTTGCGCGGCCCCAGCGCACCCGGCGGCCCTGAAGAACTGGCCGTGTGGCCGCAGGCAGCCCTGGCGGCCGACCAGAGCGGCGCGCCACTGCTGGTCTTGCGCGTGGCCGGCGGCCACTTGAGCGCCGCTGCGCTGAGCGCCGACGGCCGCTGGCTGGCCGCCGTGCGCGCTGACCATGTGCTGCTGTGGGACCGCCTGGCCCCCAGCGCCAACCCACGCGAACTGCGTGGCCACCTGGGCGATGTGCGCAGCCTGGCCTTCAGCCAGGACAGCCGCCAGCTCGTCACAGCCAGCAGCGACCGCAGCGCCCGGGTGTGGCCGCTGGCGGGCGCCGCCGCAGGCCAGGCAGCGGCAGTGCCGGTGCTGCTGCAGGGCGGCCATGCCGGCGCACTGACATCGGCCGCCTTCAGCCCCGACGGCAGCCAGGTGCTGACCGGCAGCACCGACAGCAGCCTGCGGCTGTGGGACGCGGCCAGCGGCCGCGAGCTGGCCGCCGTGCAGCGCCATGCCGATGCGGTGAACGCGGTGGCTTTCAACGCCAGCGGCCAGGCCCTGCTGTCGGCCAGCAGCGACGGCACGGTGCGCTTCGATGCCTGCCGCGCTTGCAGCCTGCCGCAGGCGCAACTGCAGGCCCAGGCGCGCGCGGCGGTGCAACTGGCCGGCACGCCCGACGACGACACCGACACCGCACCGCGCCGCCTGCTCTGGCTGCCGCGCTGGCTGGACGGCGGGCCGTGAACCCGGGCGCGCTTGCTGCGCGCCCGGCGCCCACTCAGCCCCGCAACCCTGCATGCACCAGCCCCCGCACTTGCTCAACACTTGCGCAAAATGCGGGGCATGCCAGCGCCGCAACCCACACCCGCCACGCCCCAGCTCGACCTGTTTGCCGACAGCCGCGCGGTGATGCTGCGCAACGACGCCATCGCCGCCGTGTTGCGGCGTGATGCCGACGGCGCCAGCGCCGCAGGCCAGGCACTGGCCACCGAAGACCCGGCGTCGCACTGCCTGCCTTGCATCCACAGCCTGGTGGCAGTGCTGCGCGCAGCCGCCCCGCGCAGCCTGCCCGACACGGCCGCCGTGCTGGCGGCACGCCAGCACCTGCAGCACGGCGTGGGCGTGGCGGCGCATGCCTTGCTGGGCGCCGACAGCGTGGCCTGGATGGCCCCGTTCTGGCGCCGCCTGGCGCTGCAGGCGCAAGCCCTGGTATTCGATGCCGACCACCCCGACGCCCATGCCGCCGCGCTGTGGCTGCGCTGCGGTGACGCTGCCGCTGCCGCCAGCGCGGTGACCGGCATCGCGTCGTGGCGGCGCATGCCGCAGCCGCTGGCCTGGATGGTGCAGGCCAGCCACGCCAGCCAGGGCCTGGACAGCGTGTGGCCGATGTTGGTGGAACTGGCCTGGATGGCGCCGCAGTGTTTCGTGCGGTGTGCCCAAACGCTGGGTGACGCCTTGCTCAGCCGCCTGCTGCGCCGGTTTGATGCCGAGTTCGAGCCTGACGATGCCGACACCCAGCCGCCCGCAGCCTGGTTCCCCGCATGGCTGGCCAACCACCAACCCGCGCTGCTGTCGGCGCTGCGGCTGGCCCAACCCGGCCAAGCCCTGCCTGCCGAGCAATGTTTCCGGCTGGTGGCCAGTCTGCTGGGCCTGGAAGGCCAGGGCCGGCATGCCGAGCTGATGCGCCAGCGCGCCAGGTTGCGCCAGGCCCAACCCAGCCTGTACGCGGCCTACATGCGCAGTCGCTGAGCCGAAACCGCTCAGCCCCTCGGCGCAAACACCGGCGCCCGCTTGGCCAGGAAGGCGGCCACGCCCTCGGCAAACTCGGGGCGGTCGATCAACACGCGCTGGCGCTCGGCCTCGTAGGCCAGCTGGTCGGCCAGGCTGCTGGTGGCGGCAGCGTCGAAGGCGCGGCGGGTTTCCAGCGCGGCATGGGCCGGCAGCGTGGCCAGCTTGCGCGCGGTGGCCAAGGCCTGCGGCATCAGCTGGTCGTCGTCCACGCAGTCCCACACCAGGCCCCAGGCGGCGGCCTTGTCAGCCGGCAGCCGCTCACCCAGCAAGGTGAGCGCCGCGGCCCTGCCGCTGCCCAGCAGGCGCTGGTAGAACCAGGTGCTGCCCACATCGGGCACGATGCCCAGCCTGGCCATGAACGGCAGGTAGAAATAGGCCGAGCGTGCGGCCAGCACCACGTCACCGGCCAGCGCCAGGCCCAGGCCACCACCGGCGGCCACGCCGTTGACGGCGCACACCACCGGCAGCGGCAGGGCGCGCAAGTCCAGCACCATGCGGTTGGTCACCGCATGCATGGCATCGGCGGCGCGGTTGCCAGCGCTCTTGCCGTCGGCGTTGCTCGCCGAGATGCCACCGGCCAGGTCAGCGCCCGAGCAGAAGGCCCGGCCGGCGCCGGTGAGCACCAATGCGCGAATGCTGTTGTCGGCCGCCACGTCGGCCAGCGCGCGCAGCAGGCTGGCCTGCAGGGTGGCGCTGATCGGGTTCAGCCGCGCGGGGTTGTCCAGCGTCAGGATGGCGATGTCGCCGTCGCGCGCCAGTTGCAGTTCGGGCCAGCTGGAGGTCGGGTTGGTCATGGTGGGCGGCCCTGGTGGCGTTGGAAGGCGTCGTAGGTCGGCTGGTCCACCGCCAGCTTGGCCAGTGTGGTGGCCAGCAGGTGCGCGGCCAGGCCGGGGTGGTCGGCGGCGATGCTGCCGTTGGCGATGGCGTCGGCCAGGCGCTGGTTCAGCATGGCCAGGTCGGCGTTGTCGCCGCTGCCCAGCAGGGCCTGCAGCCTGGCCAGTTCGCCGGCATCGGCAGCCGGGCCCAGCGTGGCCTGGCGCGCCACCATGTCCAGCATGTTGGCGGCCACCCGGGCCTGGTAGGCCAACGCGGGCTCGCCCTGGCGCGCCAGCGCCGGGCCGGCGTCGTCACGCAAGAAGCGTGACACGGCGGCCAGCAGTTGCTCGGGCGTGGGTTGGTCAAACACGGTGGCTGGCCTCGGCAAGTGGCAGCAGTTGGTCGAGCAGGTCGATCTCGGTCTCCGACGCACGCCGGCCGATGGCGGCTTTTTCCATCACCGGCTCGGCGCCGCTCAGCCAGGCCTGGCCCATGCTCTCGCAGATGACACCCCAGCGCAGCGAGCCCAGCACCACCCACCAGCGCACACGGTCCTCATCGACCACCCCACCGGCGCTGCGGTAGCCGCCGAACAGCTCGGCCCAGTGGCCGAAGCCGCCCACCGGCCGCTGCGCCTGGCCATAACGCCAGCTGTGGGTGGCCAGCCAGCCCAGGTCGGCCATCGGGTCACCCAGGTGGGCCAGCTCCCAATCGAGCACGCCCACCAGCGGGGACACCGGTGCACCCGGCATCGAGGACACCATCGCGCCCACCACTGCGCCGCCATCGGCCTGCAAGTCGACCATCAGGTTGCCGTTGCGAAAATCGCCATGCACCAGCCGGGGCGCCACATCGGCCGGTGCATGCTGGGCCAGCCAGCGCAGCGCCAGCTGGAACACCGGCCGCACCGTGCCATGGCCGGCATGCCAGGCCGCCAGGTGATCGACTTCGGCACGCGGCTGGGTGCGGCGCAGCGTGGGCAGGTCATCGGCCACCAGCCCATGGATGCGGGCCAGCGCAGCACCGCACTGCCAGGCCAGCGCCGGGCGGTGCGCTGCGGCCACGCGCCGGCCCAGGGTTTCACCGTGCAGGCGCTGCATCACAAAGCCCTGGCCGATGCCGTGCTGCGGCGCCAGTTCGGCCACCACACGCGCCACCGGCACGCCGGCGGCCGCTGCGCGGCGGCTGAGTTCGGCCTCTGCCGCCAGGCCGGCGTTGCCGCTGGCGCGGCTCTCGGCGCCCGGTGGCGCGCGGCGCAGGATCAGCTGCTGCAGGCCACCGGGCGTTGCCAGCGCAAAGGCCCAGGTCTCCTGGCTGGCGCCGCCTGACAGGCGCTGCAGGCCCAGCACCGGCGCGCCCAGCAGCGCGGCCAGGCCGGCGCCAAGCGCCTGGGCCGGGGTCAGCGCTTGAGCGGGGTTCACAACCTTTCGATGATGGTGACGTTGGCCAGGCCACCGCCCTCGCACATGGTCTGCAGGCCGTAGCGCTTGCCACGGGCGTGCAGCGCATGCACCAGGGTGGTCATCAGCTTGGCGCCGCTGCCGCCCAGCGGGTGGCCCAGCGCGATGGCGCCGCCGTTCACGTTCAGCCGCGCCGGGTCAGCGCCGGTGTCTTGCAACCAGGCCACCGGCACGCTGGCAAAGGCCTCGTTCACTTCGAACAGGTCGATGTCGTGGATCGACATGCCGGCCCGCTTCAGCGCCCGGTGGGTGGCGGGGATGGGCGCCTCCAGCATGATCACCGGGTCAGAGCCCAGCACGCTCATGTGGTGCACCCGCGCCAGCGGCTTCACGCCCAGGGCTTTGAGGCCGCGCTCGTTGACCACCATCAGCCCGGCCGCGCCGTCGCAGATCTGGCTGGCGCTGGCCGCCGTGAGTGCGCCGCCGTCTTGCAGCAGCTTGACGCTGCGCATGCCCTCCAGCGACGCCTCGAAGCGGATGCCTTCGTCCACCGTGTGCATGTCGCCGGTGGTTGTGCCGTCGTTCAAACGCACCGCCACCGGCACGATCTCGGCGTTGAAACCGCCGGCCTGGCTGGCCGCAGCCGCCTTCTGGTGGCTGCCGAAGGCGAACTGGTCGAGCATGTCCTTGCTCAGGCCGTACTTCTTCACCAGCATCTCGCCGCCGGTGAACTGGCTGAAGTGCACATCGGGGTAGCGCTGCTGCATGGCTGGGCTGACGTACATGCCCATGCCGTTCTTGGCCGGCAGGCTGATCGGCGTGCCGATGGGCACACGCGACATGCTCTCCACGCCGGCGGCGATCACCACGTCCATGCTGCCCGACATCACCGCCTGGGCGGCAAAGTGCAGCGCCTGCTGCGACGAGCCACACTGCCGGTCGACACTGGTGGCGGGCACCGACTCAGGCAGCCGACTGGCCAGCACCGCATTGCGGGCGATGTTGCTGGCCTGCTCACCGATCTGGCCGACGCAGCCCATGATCACGTCTTCAACCAGCGCCGGGTCACAGCCGGTGCGGACCATCAGTGCGTTGAGCACCTGGGCCGCCAGGTCAGCCGGGTGCCAGCCCGAGAGTTTGCCGTTGCGCTTGCCGCCAGCGGTGCGGGCGGCGGCCACGATGTAGGCGTCTGCCATGGGGGGCTCCTGAAGGGGTGGGGCTGCGTCAGCCAGGATTGTTTGTCGCCTGCCGGGCAGCGGCCGTCGTCGGAAGCGATGATTTTTCAGCACCCGCCATGTCATGCGTTCTAGGGGCCGCTGCATGGCCCACTGCGTTGGCAGCCGGTATAACCGACGCCAGGCTGCAAGAGGCCTGCCAACCGAGGATTGACACCATGACAAAACGCCTGCTCATCACCGCCCTGCTCGGCACCCTGCTGGCTGGCTGCTCGGTGCACCACCACCACTTCCCAAGCAAGCCATGCGTGCCGTGCACCGGCAACGCCACCGGCGACCCGCTCAACCCGCAGGTGCGCATCAACAACGGCGAGATCGCGGTTGACCAGGAGGTGCTGCGCTTCCGCAAAGACCAGGTCAACGTCACCATCACCTGGCGTGTGCCCGAGGGCTACAGCTTTCCGCCCAACAACGGCGTGGTGTTCGAGCGCGCGGCGGCCGGTGAGATCGTCAATTGCCAGCGCGGCAAGAGCCCGCAGGAGTTCACTTGCCGCAATGTGCACAGCCGGCCCGGCGTGTACCGCTACGGCATCAATGTGAACCAGGGTGAGACGCCGCTGAAGCCGCTGGATCCGTATCTGATGAATGACTGACATTGGCGAGCCAGCCAGGCAGCTCTGCCCACAACACATCGAAGGCCACGGCCTGGCCGTCGCCTTGGTCGAAGTCAGCGCCAAGCGCCTGGCGCGTGGCCTGCAGATGGGGCTGCAAGAACGCGGCATCGGCCGCATCGCGGCGCATGCCCGCCACTGCGTATTCGGCCTTGGCCACCCGATGGCAACGCGCTGCCCACGCAGCGTTGCCGGTGGTCATGGCCAGGCCGGTGCACACATCCAACAAGCTCACCGCTGCTGGCCGTGAGCCGATCTGGTCGACGATGTCGATCACCTGCCGCAGCCGGTGGCTGGCGGCATTTGGCTGGCCGGCCGACAGGTTGATCATCGCCAAATTGAGCTGCAGCCCGGCGATGTAGTCCTGGTCGCCGAGGTCCTGGGCCAGCAGCAGCGCCTCGTCGCAGCTGGCTGCAGCAGCAGCCAGGCGCCCGTCCATGCGGTCGAGTTGGGCCAGCGCATTCAACGCACTGGCCAACTGCCTGGGGTTGCCCAAGGCCCGTGCCGCCGCCAGCGCATCCTCGGTGTAGCGCCGCGCCGCAGCGGCATCACCCAGGCCATTGGCCGCCATGCCCAGCGGTTGCAGCACCGCCGCCTCGCGCGGCTTGTCGCCGATCTCGCGGGCAATGGCCAGGCATTCCACCAGGTGCGGCATGGCCTCGGCATCACGCCCCATGAAGCAGCCGAGCTGGCCGACGTTGAACAGGCCACGCGCGCGCAGGCCGTCACGCGCCTGGGCGCCGGGGTGGGCCAGCAACTGCACGGTGGTGTCCAGCCCCAGGCTGAGCAGCCCGCGGTTGAGCCAGTACGGCCGCAGCGCAAAGCTCAGACGCAGGCCTTGTTCGGCGGCGCAGCGCGCCGAGGCGCTGTGCTGGTCGTGCGCGCACCAGGCCAGCGCGGCCAGCAGGTTGTCGCGTTCGGCGTCCAACTGCGCCAGGGCCTCGGCCTTGTGCGCGCCACCCAGTTGCGGCAACGCGGCTTCGGCCAGCGCCAGTTGTGCCGTGGCGTGGCGGCGGTGCATGGTCTCGGCCTCGCCGGCAGCGCCCGCCAACCGTGCCGCTGCATGTTGGCGCACGGTGTCGAGCAGGCGGTAGCGCTGGCCGCTGCCGTCGGCGGCCTGGGCCTGAATCTGCCCGTGTGCACTGGCCACCACCGCCACCACCGCCACCAGCGATTTGTCGACCAGCGCCGCCAGGCTGTCGAGCACCTGGCCTTCGGCCAGCGTGGCATCGCTGCACACGGCTTCAGCCAGCGCCAGCGTCCAGCCGCCGGCAAACACCGACAGCCGGCGGTACAGCGCTCGCTCGGGCGCATCGAGCAGGTCATGGCTCCAGTCGATCAGCAGTTGCAGCGTGCGCTGGCGTGGCGCCACGGTGGCGTCCCGCGTGCTCAGCAGCGCAAAGCTGTCATGCAGGCGCAGGGCCATGGCCTGCACCGGCAGCGCCCGCACGCGGGCGGCGGCCAGCTCGAGTGCCAGCGCAATGCCGTCCAGCCGCTGGCAGATGTCAACCACCGCTGCGGCGTTGTCGGGTGTCAGCGCAAACGCCGGTTGGGCACTGCGCGCGCGGTCGACGAACAGGCGCACCGATTCATGCTGCAGCAGTTGATCGGCGCTGGGCATGGCGTGGCCACGTTCCAGCACTGGCACACCCAGCGCCGGCACCGGGTAGGCCTGCTCACCAGCCACGCGCAGCGGCTCGCGGCTGGTGGCCAGCACCCGCAGGCCGGCGCCGGCACGCAGCAGCGCCTTGGCCAGGGCGGCAGCGCCATTGAGCACCTGCTCGCAGTTGTCCAGGATCAACAGCAGCACCCGATCAGCCACATGCTGGCGCAGCGCCTCGTCCAGCGTGCGGCCGGGCTCTTCCTTGACGCCCAGCACCGATGCCACGGCCTGCGCCACGGCCTGCGTCACACGCTGGTCATCGCCATGCGCGCCCACGCCCGCCAGCTCGACAAACCACACGCCGTCGGGGTGGGCCTGCATCAGCGTGGCCGCCAGTTCTTGCGCCAGGCGTGATTTGCCGATGCCGCCGGTGCCCAGCAATGTCACCAGCCGGTGCTCGGCCAGCAGGGCCTGCAATTCAGGCAGCACCGCCTCGCGGCAGATGAAGCGGTTCAGCGGCTGGGCCAGGTTGTTGGGCGTTGCCACGCTGGCACGCAGCGCCGGAAAATCCTGCCGCAGCGGCGGCGCCAGCACCTGCCACAGCCGCTCGGGCCGGGCCAGGTCCTTGAGCCGCACGGCGCCCAGGTCGCGCAGGGCCACACCGTCGGGCAGGCGCTGCGCCAGGCGCTCAGCCACCACTTGCGACACCAGCATCTGGCCACCATGGGCAGCGGCCATGATGCGCGCCGCGCGGTTCACCTCGGGGCCGAAGTAGTCGTTGTCTCGGGCCTGGCCGGGGCCGGCGTGCAGGCCGCAGCGCACCGCCAGCGCCAGGCTGCCGGCGCCTGCAGCAGTGGCCATGGCGCGCTGCAATTGCAGCATGGCGGCCAGCGCGTCGGCCGCATCGTCAAAGGCGGCATGGATGCCGTCACCCGTGCCCTTGACCAGCCTGCCGCGCCAGGCTGCCACCGCCTGGCGTGCCACCGCATCGTGGTGGGCCAGCGCATCCTGCATGCCGGCGGTGTGGGCCTCCCACAGCCGGGTGCTGCCCTCGATGTCGGAGAACAGGAACACCACCTCGGGCATGCTGTCTGTGTTGGTCAACAACAAGGGCTTTCAAGCATGGTTCGTGGAACGATAACCGAAGGTGTGCACGCCACACCCGCCCGGCCGCAGCTGGTGCTGCAAACGCTGGACCGCGGCGACGGCCTGCTGGGCCTGCGCCCTTGCGGCCCGGTGAAGCCGCCCGCGCGCTCGCCACTGTTTGCAGCGCGTGGGCCGCAAGTGACATTGGCCTGGTTGCAATGGCTGCCAGCCGGCGCCCGGCCCACGCCCGATGCCGAAGCCGCCGCCAACACACGCCTGCAAGCTGCGGGCCTGTTGCCATTGCCCGCCGATGCACTGCAATGGCGCGGCGAACCGGCGCTGCCCACCAGCGCGCCCTTGTGCAGCCTGGTGCGTGAAGCTGACTTCGCCGCCTTCTGGGCCGATGTGCTGCCGGCGCTGCGCCGTGCTGGCTGGGCCATCGACCAACGCCCCGGCTTTGCCCATGCGGCGCAGGCCATCAGCGGCTGGTCGATCAAGGTCGAGCCGCTGCAGTCAACGGCGGGCCGCTCCCGCGTTGACTCAGCCCCCTCGGGGGGTGGCGGCGGGCCTTTGCCGCCTGTGGGCGCGCTTGTTCAGCCGCGTGGTGTGGGCAGCTGGATGCTGAGCCTGCAGATCGAGCTGGCCACCCGCAGCGGGCCCGAGACGCTGGACCTGGTGCCGCTGCTGGCACGCCTGATCAGCCACGACCGGCGCTGGACCGATGCCGAGGCGCTGGCCGCCATCCCCGACGACGCGCTGATCCGCCTGCAGGCGCCGGGCGGCCGGCAGATCGACGCCGAGGCTGCGCCGCTCAAAGCCATCGTGCGCGCCATGCTCGATGTGCTGACACGCCCGCGCCGCCGGGCCGACGCGCCGCTGCTGTTGTCGAGCTGGGAAGCCCAGCGCCTGGCCCTGCTGCGCGCCGGGCTGAAAGATGCGATGGCCAGCCACCCCAGCGCCCGCCGTGATTGGGCGCTGCAAGGCGATGTGGCGCTGGCCTGGCTGGCTGCGCAAGGGCTGGACCAGCCAGCACCCGCTGTGCCGGCGCCACCGGGCCTGGGCATCACGCTGCGCCCCTACCAACACACCGGCCTGGCCTGGCTGCAGCGCCTGCGCGCCCAGGCTGCTGCCGGCATCCTGGCCGACGACATGGGCCTGGGCAAGACCGCGCAGGCGCTGGCCCATCTGCTGGTGGAGCAGCAGGCCGGCCGGCTGGACCGGCCGGCGCTGGTGGTGGCGCCAGCGTCGCTGATCTTCAACTGGCAGGCCGAGGCCGCGCGGGTGGCGCCCGCGCTGAAGCTGCTGACCATCACCGGCCCGGGCCGCGCCAAGGACATCGCCCGCATCCCCGAACATGACGTGGTGCTGACCAGCTACCCACTGCTGTGGCGCGACGCGATGGCGCTGCAACGCCAGCCCTGGCACCTGGTGGTGCTGGACGAAGCGCAGATGGTGAAGAACGCCGGCAGCCGCACGGCCACCGCCGCGCGCCGCCTGAACGCCCGCCACCGCCTGTGCCTGACCGGCACACCGATGGAGAACCACCTGGGCGAGCTGTGGGCGCAGTTCCACTTTTTGCTGCCAGGCTGGCTGGGCGACCGGCGCAGCTTCCAGCGCGACTGGCGCACCCCCATCGAGAAAAACGGCGAGACCACGCGTGCCCGGCTGCTGGCGGCGCGCGTGCAGCCATTCATCCTGCGCCGCCACAAGGCCGACGTGGCCACCGAGCTGCCGCCCATCACCGAACAGGTGCACCGCCTGCCACTGGCCGGCGCCCAGCGCGCGCTGTACGAAAGCATGCGCCTGGCGGCCGACGAGCGGGTGCGCAAGCTGCTGGCCGATGGTGCTTTCAGCGGCACCTTGATCAGCATCCTCGATGCGCTGCTGAAGCTGCGCCAGGTCTGCAACGACCCGCGCCTGCTCGACCCAGGTGCCGCCATCGGCCCGGTCGGTGATTCAGGAACGAGCGCCAAGCTGGCCTGGCTGCACACCACCCTGCCCAGCCTGGTGGCCGAAGGCCGGCGCGTGCTGGTGTTCTCGCAGTTCACCCGCATGCTGGCGCTGGTGGCAGCCGAGCTGCAATCACTCGGCCTGCCGTACCTGCAGCTGACCGGTGACACGCCCACCGCCGAGCGCGGCGCGGTGGTGGCGCGTTTTCAGGCCGGCGGCGTGCCACTGTTCCTGGTCAGCCTGAAGGCCGGTGGCCTGGGCCTGAACCTGACCGCCGCCGACACCGTGGTGTTGATCGACCCCTGGTGGAACCCGGCCGTCGAACAACAGGCCATGGCGCGCGCCCACCGCATCGGCCAGGTGCGGCCGGTGCTGGTCTACCGCCTGGTGGCTGCCGGCAGCATTGAAGAGCGGCTGCTGGCGCTGCAGCAGCGCAAGGCGGCGTTGGCCGATGTGGTGCTGGGCGTCGCCAGTGCGGCGCAGCACACGCTGCAGCCGGCTGATGTGCAGGCGCTGCTGGCGCCGTTGGACGGTGCGGCCAGCGCTATGGAATGCTGACTTCCGCATAGGAGCCCGGCAAAGCAGCGTCAACTGCCGCGCGCACCGCGTCGACTGCGCCTTGGATGCGCGGCCAACTGGTCGTGAGCAGTACGACCACACTGATCGCTCTGAGCTTCAGGTTCTGTTGGTAGCGAAGATTGCGGTCCGTCGTGACCAGCAACTGAAAGCCCGCAGCTTCTGCCGCGCTGAGCAATTCACCGTTCTGCACGCTCGACCAACCGCGCTCGTAGGCAGTTTCAACGACATGGCCCACCAACAACCTGCGCAACGGCACTGGCACGCCTTGATCGAACAAAACTCGCACCTAAACAGTCGCTTGCGACTGGCGTGCCGCATGTGCCAGCACCAGGCGCGCCTGTTCGAGTGATACGCCGGGAAACCAATCAGTGAACTGCTGCAGGCTGACGCCGTCTTTGAGGTTCTCGAAGAGCGCTGACACCGGCACCCGCGTGCCGCGAAACACCCAGGCTCCGCTGACCCGGTCCGGGTCACGTTCGAGTGCATCACAGGACGTCCAATCCAACATGCGCTGCATGCTAGCGGCTTGAAGCGGTCGACACCAGCAGGCGAATCAAACCGCGCCCACCACGATGTCGGGTGCGGATTGCGCCGCTGGGTGGCAGGACTGAACGAATCAGCTTGGCGCAAATGGCTGGTACAGATCATCGGCCGCCGCGCCGGTCATGAAGGTCTGGAAGA
>JANNMP010000736.1:0-9074 GCA_031398015.1 Burkholderiaceae bacterium | reverse complement strand
CGGCGTGCTGCCGCTGCTGGCTGCTTGTGCGGTCGCCGGGTTGGCGCTGCGCCTGGCCCTACCGATGTTGCGTTGAAAGGACTTTGCATGCCCACACCAGACCCACTCGCCACTGCCCAACCGATGCCGCTGGATGCGCTGCAAGCCGCCAGCCTGGGCGGCGACGGCCACACCATGGAGCCGGCGTGCCAACTGGCGCTGGACGCCAACTTCGGCGACCTGCAAGCCTGGCGTGCGGCATTTGCCGCCTGCGCCTTGGCGCACAGCGGCAACGCTGGCTGGGTGCTGCTGGTGTTTCAGCCGCACCCGGGCACGCTGGCCAACCAATGGGCACACGGCCCTGGCCAGGTGGCCGATGGCGGTGTGCCGATCCTGGCGACGGCACTGCGGCTGCGCGCTGCGGGCTTGAACGCCCGCTTTCTGCACGGCGGCATCGACGCCTGGCAAGCTGCCGGCCGGCCGTTGGTGGCCAACCCTGCTGGTTGAGCGCCATGGCCCAGACCAGCACCCAGCGTGTTGCGCTGCTCTATCCCGGCGACCGCGCCGCGCGCGACCGCGCCGACCCAGCCGAGAGCCGTTTTACCGCCCTGTTTGCCGCCTTCGCCGCCGCTGGCGTGCACGCCGAGCCAGCGGTCTACCACGACGACTTTGCCGACGAGGTGGCGGCGCAGCTGCGCGGTGTGCAGGCCGTGCTGGTCTGGTGCAACCCGATCGAAGCCGGGCGCCGCCGCGACCGGCTCGATGCGCTGTTGCGCGGTGTGGCAGCGGCCGGCGTGCTGGTCAGCGCGCACCCCGACACCGTTCTGCAACTCGGCAGCAAGGACGTGCTGCTGGCCACGCGCGACTTGCCCTTCGGCAGCGACGTGCAGCGCGTGGGCAGCCTGGATCAACTCGCCGCCGAGCTGCCGCAACGCCTGCAGCAGGGTGCCCGAGTGCTCAAGCAGCACCGCGGCCACAGCGGCATCGGCGTGTGGCGGGTGGCGCTGGCCGGTGGAGTCGGCCCAGCGCTGCTGACCCTGCGCCATGCCCAGCGCGGCAGCGCCGAAGAGAGCGTCGACATGGCCACGCTGCTGCAGCGCATGGCGCCGTACTTCGCGCCCGACGCCGGCGGCCACATGGTCGACCAGGCCTGGCAGCCGCGCCTGGCCGACGGCATGGTGCGCGCCTACCTGGTGGGCGACCGGGTTGCCGGCATCGGCGTGCAGGCGGTGAACGCGCTGCACCCACACGCGCCGCAGCCCGGCCCACGGCTGTACCACGGCGCCGACCTGCCGCAAACCCAATCGCTGAAGCAGCGCTTGGAAGCGATCTGGGTTGCACAGCTGTGCCACAGCGTCGGCCTGCCGCGTGCGCGCCTGCCGCTGCTCTGGGACTGTGACTTCATGCTGGGTGACAGCGCACCGGGCCAGCCGCAGCGCTACGTGCTGTGCGAAGTCAACGTCAGCAGCGTGTCGCCGTTCCCGCCGTCGTGCGTGGCGCCGCTGGTGCAAGCCGTGCTGGCCCGGCTGGGTGTTGATTCGCCTGGGTGTTGATTCGCCTTGTTCAACCTCGGCTGCCGGCCCAGAATCGCCTGCCGTGGCGGCCCATCAGCCCTTCTGCAACTCGTTTGCAACGCCCTTGCAACGGCTGCACTGCACACTGGTCGCAGGCCCAAAGCAGGAGTCAACATGTCAACCCAGTCAACGCAACACAGGCACACCCATCTGGCTTGCGGCGGGGCCCTGCAGCTTGCCGCTGCGGCGCTGCTGCTCGGCGTGCTCGCCGATGCGGCAGCCGTCTCCTCGACGGTGGCCCGCAGCAGCGCGGGCGTCAGCGGCTCGCAGGTGCCCATCAACATGCAGGGCTCCGATTCGGACTCTGGTGAGTTCAGCAGTTCATCGGCCTTCAGCGGCGGTGGCGGCGGCGGCACCGGGGACGCCTCGACACAACTGGGCGTGATCAAGGTCTACGCGTCAGCATTCAGCGGCGCAGGCGGCATCGTCGGTCGCGGTTCAGCCGAAGGCGCCTATGCCGAGGACATCACGATCAGTTCGGCCGGGTTCAACGGCACGCCGGGCAAGGTCACCGTCGGCGTCACGCTGCAGGGCCTCGTCGACCCGCAGGGCTCGATGGGCGGCAGTGTCGATTGGAGCTTCAACGGACTGGGCTTCCTGGGCTCATGGAGCACGCTGTCGTCACCCGCATTCCCGGGTGGTTTTCCTGTCGACGGTGTCAGTGCGGTCGCGGGCGGGCCGCTGTTCTACTCCGCCATCCATGACCTGACCTTGTCTTTCACCGTCGGCACTGCGTTCACCGTCACTGAGCGCCTGCGGGTCAGCAGCTTCAAGATCGACTGCAGCTTCAACGTTGCGTTGTGCGAAACAACCGGTGCAGGCTCGGTGAACACCGACTTCGGTCATTCTTCATACTGGAACGGCGTGTCGGCCATCTCGCTGCTCGACGCCAATGGCAACTACGTGCCGGCCGATTTGAGCCTGTTCAGCGCCACGTCGTCCACCGGCGTGGACATGATGCCGTCCTTCGCACCGGTGCCCGAGCCCGCCACCACCGCCTTGTGGCTGGCGGGCCTGCTGGCAGGCGCTGCCATGCTGCGGCGCCGCCGCACGCCGGGCTGACACCGCATGTGGCGATCGCTGGCCGGCACGCACTTCAACACCAGCAAGCGCCCGGCCAGCGGCAGCCGGGGCATGGTGGTCAGCAACCACCCGCTGGCCTCGGCCGCCGGGGCGCAGATGCTGGCCGCCGGTGGCAACGCGGTCGATGCAGCGGTGGCCACGCTGTTTGCGTTGACCGTGGTCGAGCCGATGATGGTCGGCATCCTGGGCGGTGGCTTTGCCAACCTGCGCCTGGCCGACGGCAGCCAGACCATCCTGGAAGGCCAGGGCCGTTGCCCGCTGGCCGTGGGCCCCGACACCTTCACACCCGACCCGACCGCCGGCCCCGGCATGCTGGACGCGCTGGGCAGGCGCAACAGCCTGGGCCGCACTGCGGTGGCCGTGCCCGGCAACCTGCTGGCCTGGTGCCAGTTGCTGCAGCGCCACGGCAGTCTGACATTGGCCGATGTGCTGGCGCCGGCCATCGGCCATGCCGAACGCGGTTTTGCCGCCACCGCCTATCTGGCCGATTGCGTTGCCGATTGCGCGGCTGACCTGGTGCTGGACGCAGAGATCGCCCGCATCTTCCTGCCCGGCGGCCAGCTGCTGCGCGCCGGCCAGCGGGTGGTCAATGGCGCCTATGCCGACACCCTGCGGCTGGTGGCGAACGAGGGCGCCGCCACCTTGTACGGTGGTGCGCTGGGCCAGGCCTTTGCCGACGACATGCAGCGCCACGGCGCCTATCTGTCGCTGGCCGACCTGCAGCGCTACCAGACCAATGACATGCCGCCGCTGCGCTGCCAGTACCGGGGCTTCGAGATCACCGGCCCACCACCACCCTGCGCCGGGCCGCTGCACATCGCGCAGATGCTCCACATCCTGGACGGCGTCGACGTGGCCGGCACCGGCTTCGGCACGGTGGCGGGTGTGCACCTGCTGGCCGAGGTGCTGAAGATTGCGTTTGCCGACCGCGCCGCCTGCACCGCTGACCCTGACTTTGTGCCGGTGCCGGTGACCCAGCTGCTGGATGCCGGCTACGCCGCGCAGCGCCGCGCCGCGATCGACCCGCTGCGTGCCCAGGCCTGGGCTGCGGGTGTGTCAGCCGCGCCGCTGCTGCCAGGTGGCGGCCACGAAAGCGCCAACACCACCCATGTCACCGTGGCTGACGGCGATGGCCGCATCGTCTGCGCCACCCAGACCATCAATTCACTGTTCGGCGCGCGGTACATGGTGCCGGGCACCGGGGCCATCCCCAACAACTACCTGCATGTGTTCAACCCCCGGCCTGGTCTGGCCAACTCACTGGCGCCTGGCAAGCGCGTCACCTCGTCGATGGCGCCGTTGATCGTGCTGAAAGATGGCGCACCACGCTTTGCGCTGGGCCTGCCGGGTGGCTTGCGCATCTTTCCGTCGGCACTGCAGGCGGTGTTGAACCTGGTCGACCACGGCATGTCACTGCAAGAGGCGGTGGAGGCACCGCGCGTCTGGACGCAAGGCTACGGGTTGGAGCTGGAGCCGCAGTTCCCTGATGCCGTGGCCACTGCGCTGGCATCGCGTGGCCATGCCATCGAGCGGGTGCCGAACGTGGGCGGCGGCATGTGCGGCATCGCGTTTGCGGCCGACGCCGGCTTGGAAGGCGCGGCCTGCTGGCGCGCCGATGGCACGGCCATCGGCATCGGCGGCGGCCTGGCGCGGGCCGGGGTGCGGTTTTTGCCGGAGGCAGGGCGCCGATAGCGCAGGATGTGTCTGCGGCCTTGGCCAAGCGCTGACGCTGCCGGTGCGATCAGCGTTGGTCGTGCAACGCGCTTTTGCACATCAGAATCCAGTCGCCAGGCGTGTCGGATCCTGGAAACGGGCTGAACGGACGTCTCGCCCATTCCTTGAAGCCATACCGCAGGTACAAGCGATGTGCCCTGTCGTTGAAGCTGCCGACCATCAGCGTGAGGCGATCGGCGTCTGAGCCCCGCGCCAGTGACATGGCTTCATTGAGCAGGGCAACACCAAAACCACGGCCCTGGTGCTCGCTGTAGACAGCGGCGGCGGCCAGGTAACAGGTTCCAGCGGCAACCGCCTTCAGCTCGTTCAGGCCACGCAACAGTTCCGGCATGGCCTGGGGCAGGATGGTGGGTGGCGGCAGAACACAGGTGTTGAGCGCCCCGACAACGGTGCCAGCCAGGTCGGCAACCCGCCAGTTGCCAAAGTGCGTGAAGTGCTGCGCATCGGCGCGGATGACGGACCTGCCAACTTCAAATGCCGACTGACCCGGTTGCGCGGCAAGGCCCCAAAGATGCGAGGCCAACCGGCGCGTTGCCATGTCGGCCAGCAGCGCCAGGTGCGCGCAGTCGTTCTCATGCGCGGGGCGAAACCGGAGTAGAGACGTGGGCACCGGCTCTGTTGGCCTTGGTTGTTTGTCAACCCGCCCGCACGGCGTGCGCGCCCCGCACCAGCCGCCCCGGCAGTGCCCCTGTGGCCTCACCATGCCGGTAGATCGGCACGCCGGACACGATGGTGGCGTCATACCCTGCGGCCTGCTGCAGCAAGCGCCGCCCGCCCGCCGGCAAGTCATCGGCCATCACCGGCGCCAGCACCCGCAGCCTGGCCATGTCGATGACGTTGAGGTCGGCCTTGTAACCCGGCGCCACCCGGCCACGGTCAAGCAGGCCGACGGTGCGGGCGGTGTCGGCCGTCTGGCGCTTGACCAGCCAGCCCAGGTCGAAGCGGCCATGGGCGCGGTCACGCCCCCAGTGGCTGAGCAAGTAGGTGGGGAAGCTGCCGTCGCTGATGACACTGACATGGGCGCCGCCGTCGCCCAGCCCCGGCACCGTGTGCGGGTGGTCCAGCATGTCGTGGCAGGCGTCCAGGTGGCCGGCGGCGTAGTTGGCAAACGGCGCGAACAGGAAGGCGCGGCCGTTGTCTTCGAGCAGCATGTCGTAGGCGCATTCGGCAGCGGTCTGGCCACGGCGCTGGGCGATGGCGGTGATGGCCATCTCGGGCGGCGGCTCATAGTCGGGCGGGTCACCAAAGGCGTACATGCGGTGGAATTCGGTGAAGCGCGGCACCAGCGGGTCACGCACGCGGCTGTCGCGCTGCTGCAGTTCGGCCAGCATGCGCGCCCGCAGGGCCGGCTGGCGCATCAGTGCCAGGCGCTGGTCCAGGCCCAGGTGGGCGATGTCGCGGTGGCTGGCGCAGCCCGAGAACGGGTTGCGGCTGCCCTGCAGGCCCAGCAGCACGCCGATCGGCCGCGGCGCCACCTGGGCGGTGATCTGCTGGCCCTGGGCATTGGCCTCGGAGGTCAGCGCCAACAACTGCCGCCACAGGTCAGGCGCGTTGTGGCGCTGGGCCAATGAATACGACAGCGGCCGGCCCGACTGCACCACCAGGCGCCGCAGCATCGCAAATTCGTCTTCCAGTGACGGGTGCACAAAGTCGCTGATGAACTGCAGCACACCACGCCCGGCGTCTTTCAGGCCGGCGGCGATGGCCTGCAGTTCGTCTTCGGCCGCGCGCAGGCTGGGCGTGGGTTCACCCTTGACCGAGCGGTGGTTCACCGAGCGCGAGCTGGTGAAGCCGATTGCACCGGCGTGCATGGCCTCGGCGGCCAGGCGGCGCATCTGGGCGCAGTCATCTGCCGTGGCGGCCTCCAGCCGGGCGCCGCGCTCGCCCATCACATACACCCGCAGCGCGCCGTGGGGCAGTTGCGCCGCCACGTCGATGTCACGCGGCTGCGGCGCCAGCGCGTCCAGGTAGTCGCCGAAGCTTTCCCATTGCCAGCTCAGGCCTTCATGCAAGGCTGTGCCGGGGATGTCTTCCACGCCTTCCATCAGCTCCACCAGGCGCTGGCGGTGGCGCGCATGCACCGGCGCAAAGCCCACGCCGCAATTGCCCATCACGGCCGTGGTGACGCCATGCCAGCTTGAAGGCTGCAGCCGGGTGTCCCAGCTGGCCTGGCCGTCGTAGTGGGTGTGGATGTCGACGAAGCCGGGCGTCACCAGCTTGCCGCGGGCGTCGATCTCGTCGGTGCCCTGGCCACCCACCTGGCCCACGGCAACGATGCGGCCGCCAAGCACTGCCACATCGGCCTGGCGCAGCGGGCCGCCGCTGCCGTCGGCCAGTTCACCACCACGGATCACCAGGTCGTAATGCATGGCTCAAGCCTTTGCAGCAGGTTGCAGTGCGGCCAGTGTGCGGCGCCACCGCCTGGCCCTGGCGTCGCCTGGGTGACCTTGCCCTGGTCTTGTCGCTGCCGGGACAAACCGCGCAGCAGTGCCAATGCCACCATGCAGCGCTGATGCCGAACACCTCCATGCCCCTGCAAGACGGCCTGATCGTCGTTGCCAAACGTGATTGCCCCACCTGCGGCCTGATTGAGCCATTGCTGGCCACGCTGGCCGACGCCGCGCCGCTGCGCGTGCTGGTGCAAGACGACCCGGCCTATGCCGCCGGCCTGCCTGGCGCAGTGCTCGACGACACGCTGGAGCACTCGTTCCGCCTGGGCATTGAATTTGTGCCCACGTTGATCCGCATGGCCGGCGGCCGCGAGGTGGCACGCACCCATGGCTGGCACCGGGGTGACTGGCAGCAGATCAGCGGCCTGGCCGGCCTTGGCGCGGCGCTGCCTGAATTGCGCCCCGGCTGTGGCTCCAAGACGCTGGAGCCCGGCATTGCCGAGGCGCTGCAGGTGCGCTTCGGCCACACCGGCCTGGTGGCGCGCCAGGTGGCGCTGGGTGACGCCGAAGACGCCATTGAAGCCTGTTATGACCGTGGCTGGACCGATGGCCTGCCGGTGGTGCCGCCCACCGCCGAGCGGGTGTTGCGCATGCTCGCCGGCACCAGCCGCCAACCCGGCGAGGTGCTGGGCCTGATGCCGCCCGACCTGGCACCCTGCACGGTGGAGAAGGTCGCCATCAACGCGGTGATGGCCGGCTGCAAGCCCGAATACCTGCCCGTGGTGCTGGCGGCGGTGCAAGCCGCGCTGATCGACGAATTCGGCATGCACGGCATCCTGTGCACCACGATGTTCTGCGGGCCGCTGGTGATCGTCAACGGCCCGATGGCCGCGCGTGTGGGTGTCAACTCGGGCGTCAATGCATTGGGCCAGGGCCACCGCGCCAACGCCAGCATTGGCCGCGCGCTGCAACTGGTGGTGCGCAATGTGGGCGGCGGCCGGCCAGGCGAGGTCGACCGCGCCACGCTGGGCACGCCCGGCAAATACAGCTTCTGTTTTGCCGAGGCCGAGCACCCTGGTTGGGAGCCCCTGCATGTGCAGCGCGGCTTTGCGCGCACCGCATCCACCGTCACCCTGTTCGCCGGTGAAGGTGTGCAGAGCGTGGTTGACCAGAAATCACGCACGCCCGAATCGCTGGCCCGCACGTTTGCCGCCTGCCTGCGGGTGGTGGACCACCCCAAGCTGGTGATGGCCGGTGACGCTGTGCTGGTGGTTTCACCCGAGCACAGCCGGGTGTTCATCGAAGCGGGTTGGTCGAAGGCGCGGCTGCTGGACGAACTCACCCAATTGCTCACCGTGCCGGCCGACCAGTTGCTGGCCGGCGCCGACGGCATTGCCGAAGGGCTGCCCGCCGAGTTTGTGGAACGACTGGCCGGCAAGCCGGTGCCCAAATTCCGCCCTGGCGGCCTGTTGATCGTGCGCGCCGGCGGCGGCGCCGGCTTGTTTTCGGCCATCATTGCCGGCTGGGCCGCATCGGGCCCGGTTGGTTCCATCCCCGTGTCACAGGAGATCAGCGCATGAGTGCATCCATGGTGTTGTTGGACCCGACGTCGGAGCGCGCGCCCGTCGCCCGGGCGTTGAATGCGCGCCCCGCCTCGCTGCAAGGCCTGGCGGTGGCGTTGCTCGATATCTCCAAGGCGCGCGGCAATGTCTTTCTCGACCGCGTGTCTGAGCTGCTGGCAGCGCAAGGCATCACTGTCAACCGCTACCGCAAGCCCACCTTCACGCGGCCCGCGCCCGACGCGCTGCGCCAGCAGATTGCGGCCGAGAACCAACTCGTCATCGAAGGCCTGGCCGACTGAGGGTCTTGCACGTCGTGCTGTATGCATGACATTGCGGATCTGGAGTCGCGGGGCCTTCCCGGGGTGGGGGTTGCGTCGAGTGAATTCATGCAGGCGGCTGCTGCGCAGGCCCAGTCATTGGGCTTCGATGCGGCGATGGTGTTCGTGGCGCATCCGATCCAGGACCGCAGCGACGCCGAAATGCGCGCGCTGGCCGATGCCGCGCTGCCGGGCATCCTGGCGCGCCTGGTGGCCGCTCCGGCACCGGCTTAGGCCGCTGCCTGGAGCGCGGTGCTGCCGATGATGGCAGCACCGGCGCAGCTGCCGTCGGTTGACCGGGGCGGCCTGCTGCAGCAGCTGACCGCCGCCGAAGCCGCCGCCGTGGTCAACAGCACTGCTGCGGCGCTGGTGCTGGTGCTGGTGCTGGTGTTGGTGCTGGCGGCATTGGCCCAGCGCCGCATCCATGACGGCGCG
>JANNMP010000654.1:0-22189 GCA_031398015.1 Burkholderiaceae bacterium | reverse complement strand
GCCTCGACAAGAGCTTCGGCGGCAACCGCGCCGTCGATGGTGTGAGCTTCATGCTTGCCGCCGGCGAACTGCTGGCGCTGATCGGCCCCAATGGCGCGGGCAAGAGCACAACCTTCAACATGGTCAACGGCCACATTGCCGCCGAAGCGCTTGGCGAGCTTGCTGACTTGCAGCAGCGCGGTCATACGGTTTGCTTGCGGTCGAACCACTGCCCAACGAACCCCGCAATGCCCTGCGGGAACACCAGCACCAGCAGCAAGATGATGCCGCCCAGCAGCGCGCGCCAGTAATCGGTGCTGCGCGCCACCGTGTCTTGCAGCCAGGTGAAGCTGACCGCGCCCACCACCGGGCCGGCCAGGGTCTGCACGCCGCCCAGCAGCACCATCACCAGGCCGTCGACGCTCTTGCCCACGGCCATGCTGTCGGGGCTGATGCTGCCTTTGCTGAAGGCATACAACGCGCCGGCCAGGCCGGCGGCCAGCGCCGCCAGCACAAACGCCGCCCACTGGATGCGCTGCACATCGATGCCGATGGCATCAGAGCGCAGCGGTGAATCACGCCCGGCGCGCATGGCCAGGCCGAACGGCGAAAACAGCACCCGGCGCAGCCCCAGCACACCGCCGGCCACCAGGGCCAGCGTGAGGAAGTAGTAGACCGTCTTGTCGGCCAGCCAGGCGGCCGGCCAGACACCGGTGATGCCGTTGCTGCCGCCGGTGAAGTCGTCCCACTGGAAGGTGATCGACCAGACGATCTGCGCGAACGCCAGCGTCAGCATCGCCAGGTACACACCCGACAGGCGCACGCAGAACCAGCCGAACACGATGGCGCCGATGCCCGCCGCCAGCGGCGCGCCCAGCAAGGCCGCCTCCATCGGCCAGCCGGCTCTGAGCATCAGCAGCGCCGCCGCATACGCACCCAGGCCGAAGTAGGCGGCATGGCCGAAGCTGTGCATGCCCGCCGGGCCCATGATGAAGTGCAGGCTGGCGGCAAACAGCGCGGCGGTCAGCAGGTCGATGGCCAGCACGGTGGTGTACGGGTTGTTGGCAGTGGCCAGCGGCAGCAGCAGCAGCGCGGCGGCCAGCACCCCAGCGGCGATCAGCAGTGGCCGCGCGGCGGGGCGCAGCGGTGGCTCAACCGCAGCCGTGTTGCGTGACGGCGCCTGCGGCTTGCCCAGCAGGCCCCAGGGCCGCCAGATCAGCACCACGGCCATCACCAGGAACTCAGCCACCAGGGTGAGCTTGCTGACGTTGAAGTCAATGCCGAAGGCTTGCACTTGGCCGATGCCCACACACAGCGCCTTGATCTCGGCGATCAGCAGCGCCGCCACGTAGGCACCAGGGATCGAGCCCATGCCGCCGACCACCACCACCACGAAGGCATCGCCGATGGTCAGCAGATCCAGGTTCAGCGACGCCGGCTCACGCGGCAATTGCAGCGCCCCCCCCAGGCCGGCCAGCATGGCGCCGAGTGCAAACACGCTGGTGAACAGCCAGGCCTGGTTGACGCCGAGCGCGCCCACCATCTCGCGGTCTTGCGTGGCCGCGCGCACCAGCGTGCCCCAGCGGGTGCGGGTCAGCAGCAGCCACAGCGCGCCGAGCACGGCGGGCCCGATCACGATCAACAACAGGTCATAGGTGGGAAAGCGCCGGCCCAGGATGTCGACCGCGCCTTGAAAGCCTGGCGCGCGCGGGCCCAGCAGGTCTTCAGCGCCCCACAGCCACAGCGTGGCGTCCTTGATCACCAGCACCAGCGCGAAGGTGGCCAGCAGCTGGAACAGCTCAGGCGCACGATAGATGCGGCGCAGCAGCAGCAATTCCACCGCCGCGCCGATGGCGCCCACGGCCAGTGCCGCCAGCAGCAAGGCCGGCCAGAAACCCAGCCCCACACCACCAACATTCGCGAGTTTGTCGACCAGCGTGTAGGCGATGTACACGCCCAACATGAAGAACGAGCCGTGGGCGAAGTTGACGATGCGGGTGACGCCGAAGATCAGCGACAGCCCCGCCGCCACCAGGAACAGCGACGACGCGCCGGCCAGCCCGTTGAGCAGCTGGACGAAGAAGGCCGACAGCGTCATCGGTGAGGCAGCAGATCGGTCAGTCTGCAGGCCGCAGCTTCTTCACTTCGGCATCGGTCGGCTGGAACTTGGTGCCGTCAAAGTAGACGTAATCGACCATCGTGCCGCGGCCCTTGTCGTTCTTGGTCTTGCCGACGAATGCGCCCATCGTGCTCTGGTGGTCCTGCGGCCGGTAGGTGGCCTTGCCGAAGGGCGTCATCAGCTCCAGGCCGCGGAAGGCGGTGATCAGCTTCTCGGTGTCGGTGCTCTTGGCCTTGGTGATGCCGGCGGCCAGGCTCTTGATGGCCGAGTAACCCACCACCGAGCCCAGGCGCGGGTAGTCGTTGTACTTGCGGTGGTAGGCCAGGTAGAAGGCCTTGTGCTCGGGCGTCTGGATGCCGTACCAGGGGTAGCCGGTGACGATCCAGCCGTTGGGGGTTTCGTCTTTCAGCGGGTCCAGGTATTCGGGCTCGCCGGTGAGCATGCTCACCACCTCACGGCCCTGGAACAGGCCCCGCGTATTGCCCTCGCGCACGAACTTGGCCAGGTCAGCGCCGAACAGCACGTTCATGATTGCGTCGGGCTTGGCGTCGGCCAGGGCCTGCACCACGCTGCCGGCGTCCAGCTTGCCCAGCGGCGGCGCCTGCTCGGCCACGAATTCCACATCGGGCTGGGCAGCCTTGAGCAGGGCCTTGAAGGTGGATGCCGCGCTCTGGCCGTATTCGTAGTTGGGGTAGACGATGGCCCAGCGCTTCTTCTTCAGTTTTGCCGCCTCGGGCACCAGCATCGCACTCTGCATGTAGGTGCTGGGCCGCAGGCGGAAGGTGTAGCGGTTGCCGTTGCCCCAGACGATCTTGTCGGTCAGCGGCTCACTGGCCAGGTAGAAGAACTTCTTCTGCTTGGCGAAATCGGTCAGCGCCAGGCCGATGTTCGACAGGAATGCTCCCGTCAGCACATCCACCTTCTCACGCGACACCAGCTCTTCGGCGGCACGCACCGCATCGCCCGGGTTGCCGTTGTCGTCACGGGTGATCAGCTCCACCTTCTTGCCCAGGAGGCCGCCGGCGGCGTTGATCTCTTCGACTGCCAGCTCCATGCCCTTCTTGTAAGGCTCCAGAAAAGCCGGCTGCACCTTGTAGCTGTTGACCTCACCGATCTTGATCGTGCCCTGGGCCTGGACGACCGGCGCGGCCAGCGTGGTGAGCGTGGCCAGGGCGGCGAGGAAATGCTTGCGGTTCATGAAGAGACGCTCCGGCGGAGTGGATGTGGTGAAGACGATAACGCGCGGCGGTGGCACAAAGTTTCAGCGAAGACCGTCGTTGCCCTGGATCTCATGGACCTGCAGCCCGCCGATGCGTGCCAGCGGCCGGCCGCTGTCGGTGACCGCCACCGCCACCAAGATCTCATTGGCGCGCGGCGCGTCACCGATGCGGGCCTCGATGGCGTCGAAATGGCTGCGCACGAAGGCGGCGTCCTTGTGGCCCAGCGGCACGTCCACCGCCGTGCCCAGGCCGCCCTGCTTCTTGGCCGACGGCACCAGGGCTGCGCCTTTTTCGACCGCCTGTCGCAATGGCGCGCCCAGCTTGGGGTGCAGGATGGCGGCGGCGTGCTCCAGCTCACCGGCCTCGCCGACGATGGCGGCTTTGCCGTAGCTGTGCGCCTGGCTGGGGGCGATGCCCAGTGCCTGAACGCAGCGCTCGCCCAGCAGCGCGCCAAGTGTTTCGCCGATGGCGATCAGGGCATCGAGGTTGGCTTCATAGCGGCCGGCGCAGGGGTTGGCGATCACTGCCATCGCCAGCGCGCGGCGGGTGGGCGGGTTCACATCGCGGCCCATCTCGCGGCGGGTCTCGTCCACCTGCACCACCAGCTTGCGGACATAACTCGGAACGTCAGTGGCCATGGGTCAACTCCTGTTGTTCAACGTTGGCCATCCCATTTGGCGATGGCGTCAACCGCCAGCCCGCCAACCCGCGCATGCACCCGCGCGCCGCAGCTCATCGCCAGCACCAGCACCAGCTCATCAGCCCTGGGCGCACCCGGCAAGCGCACCTCCATCGCGTCAAAGTGGCTGCGCACATAGCTGGCGTTGATGTGGGTCAGCGGCACGTCCAGCGTGGCGCCGGGCGGGCCCACCTTCTTGGTGCTGGGCACGATGGCCAGCGCGTTGCCGCTCTGGCCTCCTGACGAAATGCCCTTGGCGTACGCAGCGGCATCACCTTTCCAGCCCAGCAATTCACGCATGGCATAGCCGCCCGGCACATGCCACAGCGCGCCATGCTCCAGCTCACCCGCCGCACCCACGATGGCGCCCTTGCCGTAGCCCTGGATGGCAGAGGCCGGCACGCCCATCGCTGCCAGCAGGCGCTGCGCCATGTCCAGCCCCACAGGGTTGAGCGCAGCCATCAGCGGCAGGATGTCGGGCTCAAATCTGCCGGCGTAGGGGTTGGTGAGCACCGCCGCAATGGCGCCGCGCCGCAGCGGCACGGCCGCCGGCGGGCCGCCTTCGTGGTGGATGTCTTCAACCTGGGTGAAGACACGCCGGATGTCGATCAAGGCCATGGTTTCATTTAGCAAGTGCTACACCAACTCTAAGGCCTGCAGCGCAGGCAGCCGAGCGAGAGAACCCTGACAAACCAGCAGCGCCGCATGCACCAGGCCACGCTGCTGCAAGCTGCGGGCGCAGGCCAGGCCCAGCTGCACGGCAAGTTGCACCAGGGCGGCCGGCAGCGGCGGCACGGCCACTGTCACCAGGCGCTCGCCCAGGTCGCTGTCATCACGCAAGCTGCTGGCGGGCGCACGCTGGATGCAGGCCTCGTCCACATCCACTGCGTTGGCGATCACCGTGGCGGCGGCGTCTGCCATGGCGGCGGTGGCGGCCAGCACCGTGACACTGTCGGCAATGCCGCGTGAGTGGCTGCGGCCACGCCAGCCACTGGTGGCCACGCCCCGCACCGGGTCAGCATGCAACACGGCAAAGCCCGCATCGGTGCGCAACAGCCCTGCGGCGGTGCGGGCCAGCGCGTCGGCGCCAAAGCGCGACAGATCAGCAAACAACCCCACCCGTGCCGATGCACCAAGCGCCAGATGCAGTGCGATGTCGCCGCCGTTGTTGACCCAGGCGCGCGTGATGCCGGGGCGCTGGTAGGCGCCGATGAGTTCTTGCGCCACCGCGCCGGCCACCGCCGCCATCGGCGTGATGAAGCCTTGCGCAGCAGCGCGCAGCGGCGCGCAGGCAGCCCACATGCGCCGCGCCACCGGGCCTTGCAGCGGGTTGGCGCCGCCGGCCACCACCGGCCGGCGCAGCAGCGGCAGCTCGGCCACCAGCTCGGGCAGCAGCGGCTGGAACCGCGCCCAAGCCGCCGCATGTGCGGCCTGCACCGCCGCGCTGTCGCCGTCGGCATCGATCACGATGTCGATCGGTCCATGCTGAAAGTGCCAGCGGCCACCGGGCAACAAGGCACGCTGCGCAGCCATCGCCATCAGCCCAGCAAGGGCACGCCGCCCAGCGGCCACGGGTTGCCGGGTGGCGCCGCCACGGTGCGCCGCGCACCGGGTGCACCGTCGGCATGCCAGCCACCGGTGGCCAGCACCTGGGCCAGCGGCCGCACATAGGCCATGTGGCCGCCCAGCGCCTGGTAGTCGGCCAGCTTCAAGCTGAACTCGATGGGCGCCACGATGGCCGGCGTGGGCACGGTGCCGAAGCTGTTGGCCGGCATGCGCATCACATCCACCATCAACGTGATGCCACCGCCCGGCCACACATAGGCCGGCGCGCCACCGCAGGTGACGTTGACCAGGCCCTGCTTGATGGCCTGGGTCAGGCGCACCGGGTTCTCCGTCACACCCGCACGCAGGCTGCCACCGGCGCCGGCCATGAACAACACGGTGCACAGTGCGGGTTCGCAGTTCTCGCCGATGCGCTCGACGATGGCGCGCACCGCTGCCGGCATGGCGGCAGGCTGCGGCAACAGCGCCGCGTCCAGCTCATACCAGGCAGCGTGCTCGCCAGTGGTGCTGACCATCAACAGCCGCTGGCCAGGCCAGGCCTCGGCCGCATCCCAGGGGCCCAGGATCGACAGCGGGTCACTGATGTCGGTGCCGCCCCAGCCGGTGCCGGGGTTGGCCACCTGGAACCAGCGCCCGGGCGTGCTCTTGCGCCCGCGCATCGCCAGGCCCGACGGCTTCAGGCCCAGGCAGCGGCCGGCCTGGTGCTCGGTCAACACGCCGGTGATGTGGTCATCGACCACCACCACCTCATCGACCAACTGGGCAAACTGCTGCGCAAAGATGCCAATGGTGGCCGAGCCGCAGCCCAGGCGCATGCGCTGCTCGGGCACGCCGTTGACCACCGGCGCCTGGCCGGCCTGCACCAGCAATTGCGCGCCGCCGTCGATGCTGAGCGCCACCGCCTGGCGGTTGCCCAGCGCGGCAATCATGTCCACCGTGGTGCGGCCTTCTTTCTTGCTGCCGCCGGTGATGTGGTGCACACCGCCCAGGCTCAACATCTGGCTGCCGTATTCGGCGGTGGACACATGGCCCACCACCTCGCCCTTGCAGCGCACATTGGCCTGCTCGGGGCCCAGCCAGCGGTCGGTGTCGATCTTCAGCTTCAGGCTGCAGTAGCTGAAGATGCCCTCGGTGACCACGGTCACCATGTCCACACCCTGGGCCTGGCTGGCCACGATGAACGGCGCGGGTTTGTAGTCGGGGTAGGTGGTGGACGCGCCGACGGCGGTGACGAACAACGCTGGCGCACCGACATCGCTGTCTGCCGCAGGCGCGCCAGCGGGCAGAAACGGCACCAGGTCGGCGCTGGCATCGTCTTGTGCATCAACCACGCGCTGGCGCACCAGCAGCACCGGGTCCACCCGCAGCAACACGCCGCCCTGGTTGGCATAGCGGTCACAGGCGCCGACCTTGCCGTCGCTGATCTGGCACAGCACCGGGCAGGCATTGCATTCGATCTTGTGCGCCGCCATGCGGGCATTGCGCGGCGCGCTGCGCCAGTCGCCCAGCGGCATGGAGGCGTTGCTGGCCGGCGCTGGCTCGCCCAGGCCGTCGGTCTTGGTGTGCCCGTGCTCAGACACCGCAGCCCCCGGCGCTGGCAGCCTGCCGCTGCCAGGCGCAAACCCGGCCCTGGGGCACAATGCAGACGGCTTCAGCGGACATGGTTTTCATGTAGTGGGCGCTAAACCAAGAGGTGGCTGATGCTACATTCGGTGCCAGGGCAGCGCAAGCGCGGCGGCATTGCCAGCGCGCACCAAGCCGCTCCACCCCAGCCCCCAGCCCCCAGCCCCACCACCATGAGCGCCTTCAACGAAGAAACCGTGCAGAGCGTGCACCACTGGACCGAGCGGCTGTTCTCGTTCACTACCACGCGCGGGCCCACGCTGCGCTTCCAGAACGGCCACTTCACGATGATCGGCCTGCGGGTCAACGGCAAGCCGCTGCTGCGTGCCTACAGCGTGGTCAGCGCCAACTACGAAGAGCAGCTCGAATTCTTGAGCATCAAGGTGCAGGACGGCCCACTGACCAGCCGGCTGCAGCACATCCAGGTGGGTGACACGGTGATCGTGGGCAACAAGCCCACCGGCACGCTGCTGATCGACTACCTGCTGCCGGCCAAGCGGCTTTACCTGATGGGCAGCGGCACCGGCCTGGCGCCGTTCATCAGCATCGTGCGCGACCCGGCCACTTACGAGAAATTCAGCGAGGTGGTGCTTGTGCACGGTGTGCGTGAGGTGGCCGAGCTGGCCTACCACGACCACATCACGCAAGAGCTGCCGCAGCATGAATTCCTGGGCGAGATGGTGCGCAAGCAGCTGCGCTACTACCCCACCGTCACCCGCGAGGCCTACCGCCACACCGGCCGCATCACCGACCTGCTGGATTCAGGCCAGCTGTTCTCCGACCTGGGCTTGCCCAACATCAGCCCGGCAGAGGACCGGGTGATGATCTGCGGCAGCCCGGGGCTGCTGAAAGACCTAAAGCACCTGCTGGAAGTGCGTGGCTTCCAAGAAGGCAACACCAGCACGCCAGGCCAGTTTGTGGTCGAGCGCGCCTTCGTCGAGCAATAAAAACCCAGCGCACCCAGCATGGCCCCCGCCGCGCGCAGATCAGCCAGCTTGAGCAAGGCCGGTGCCGCGACAGCTGGGGCGGTTGGGGCAGTTGGGGCAGTTGGCGTGCGGGCCCAGGCCGCGCAGGCCACGCGTGAGGCCATCTTGCGCGCCGCCACCAAGGTGTTTGCCCGCCACGGCTTTGCCGGTGGCCGCATCGAGCAGATCAGCAAGGCCGCCAAGTCGTACGACCGGATGATCTACTACTACTTCGGCAGCAAGGAAGGCCTGTTCATCGCAGTGATCGAGGACACCTACCGCCGCTTCAATGCCGCCGAGCAAGGCCTGGTGCTGGACACGGCGCAGCCGCTGGCTGCGCTGGACGCGATGATCCACTTCGTCTGGGCCTACTACCAGAAGAACCCCGAGTTCATCACCCTGCTCAACAGCGAAAACCTGCTGCGCGGCAAGCACATTGCCAAGAGCGTGCGCGCCAAAGACTATTCATCGCCCGCGCTCGCCATCACTGACCGCGTGCTGCAGGCCGGCATTGCCGACGGCCTGTTCCGCCCAACGCTCAATGCACGCGACGTGTACCTGATGATCGCCTCGCTGGCCTACTTCTACTTGAGCAACCGCCACACGCTGTCGGCCTTTTTGGGTGAGAACCTGGAGGCACCTGCGGCGCTGGCGCACTGGCAGGCCTTCATCACCGACGCGGTGCGGCGCGCGGTGTGCGTGGCGCCGCCAGAGGCCTGAACCGCAGCCACCCACAGCCACGCACAGCCAACCCACCCGAGGAGCAACCCATGGCAGATGCAGCAGCCACCGGCAAGTCAGGCAAGGTCGTGATCCGCAACATCGGTTTGCTGCTTTCAGGCGACCTGGAGCAACCCATCCTGCAGGCCGACACCGTGGTGGTGGTGGACGGCATCATCACCCAGGTGGGCCGCGAGAAGGATTGCGACACCGCACAGCCCGCCACCTTGATCGACGCCCGCCAGACCTGTCTGGCCCCGGGCCTGATCGACAGCCATGTGCACCCGGTGTTCGGCGACTGGACCCCACGCCAGAACCAGCTCGGCTGGATCGACAGCACCATGCACGGCGGTGTCACCACCATGGTGTCGGCCGGTGAAGTGCACCTGCCCGGCCGGCCGAAAGACATCGTCGGCCTGAAGGCACTGGCCATCACCGCGCAGCGTGCGTTCGACAACTTCCGCCCTGGCGGCGTGAAGGTGCTGGCCGGCGCACCGGTGATCGAGCGCGGCATGGTCGAAAGCGATTTCGCCGAGCTGGCGGCGGCCGGTGTCAAGCTGCTGGGCGAGGTGGGCCTGGGCTCGGTGAAGGCCGGCGCCGAAGCGCGGCAAATGGTGGCCTGGGCGCGCAAGCACGGCATCCAGAGCACCATCCACACCGGTGGCCCCAGCATCCCGGGCTCGGGCCTGATCGACAAGGACGTGGTGCTGGAAGCCGACGCCGACGTGATCGGCCACATCAACGGCGGCCACACCAGCCTGCCCGAACGTGATGTGTGTGATCTGTGCGAGAAGAGCCCACGCGCCATCGAGATCGTGCACAACGGCAATGAGAAAGTCGCGATCGCCGCCGCCCAGGCTGCCATGCAGCTGAAGTGCCCGCACCGGGTGATCCTGGGCACCGACGGGCCCGCCGGCTCGGGCGTTCAGCCGCTGGGCATGCTGCGGCTGATCGCGTTGCTGTCGAGCCTGGGCAACATCCCGGCCGAGCTGGTGTTCTGCTTTGCCACCGGCAACACGGCGCGGCTGCGGCGGCTGAACTGCGGCCTGATCGAGCCCGGCCGCGACGCCGACTTCGTGTTCATGGACCGCGCCCAGCACACCGCCGGCCGCACGCTGCTGGACAGTGTTCAGCTCGGCGACATCCCCGGCGTGGGCATGGTGGTGATCGACGGCATCGTGCGTGCGGGGCGCAGCCGCAACACGCCGCCGGCGCAGGAGGTGCCGGTGGTGGTGTCGGGCGGGCATTGAGGCGGCGGTGTGGCCCGTCGTGTGCTGCGCGCCTGCCTGCAAGGCCACGACCAACCCGTGATCGGCGCTGCGCTCTTGGCGGAGTACGAGGACGTGTTGGCCCGGCAGGCACTGATGGCGCAGTCTGCGCTGTCTGGCAGCGAACGTGATGCGCTGCTGGATGGCTTTCTCAACCGCTGCGGATGGGTCGAGGTGTACTTCGCCTGGCGGCCCAATCTGCCGGACGAGGCTGACAACCACCTGATCGAGCTGGCTGTGGCGGCAGGTGCCAATGCCATCGTCACCCGTCACCTGCGCGACGTGGCGCGCGGTGAACTGAAGTTTCCCAATTTGCGGGTGCTGACACCCGAACAATGCCTGGAGGTGTTGCCATGTCCACGTTGACAATCCGTCTGCCTGACGACAAATATGAGCGATTGAAGGCTCTGGCGCAATCCCGCGCGGTCAGCATGAACAAGCTGATCGACGAACTGGCCACGGTGGCGCTGGCCAACCACGATGCGCGGGTGCGGTTCGAATCTCGTGCAGCGCGCGGTGACCCGGCGCGTGCGCTGAAGCTGCTGGACAAGCTGGACCTTGCATGCTGAACCTTTGACGGCCCAGCCTAGTCCAGCACCAGCGCGTCCACCCAGGCCAGGCTGCGGCCCTGGGTGTTGTCGGCGTCGCCCGCCACCGCCACCGCCAGCAACGTTGGCACCACCTTGGCCTCGTCGCCGAACAGGCGCTGGAAATCGGCCGCCACGTCGCGCTGCTCGGCCGCCCAGGTGCGCAGCGGTGCCTCGGGGCCGTGCAGCACCAGGTAGCGCACCCGCCGGGTGTAGGGGTTGTCCAGCACCGTGCCGGCAGGCAGCCTGGCGTCCCAGACATAACAGACGGTGGCAGCGGGCAGCGGCTCACTGCTGCGCAGCCGCGCCAGGCGCAGCAGTTGCCGCTCGACGAAGGGCACGGCCGCCATCGGCAAGTCAAACAACAGGCAGACCTTGACGGCACTGTCGTCGCCGATCTTCTGCCGCAGGTCGGCCAAGGGGTTGGGGGTGTCGATGCGCCAACGCCAGGCCAGTTGGTGGCCCTCGGTGGCGGCCGGCAGCGGGTGGACCAGGTTGCCATAGGAGCGGTCGGCGTCGATGCGCAGCGCGCGCCGGCCGTCCACCACGGCGATGCGGTAGTCGGTGCGTGGCTTGGTTTGCTGCGGCAGGCTGACAACATGCCAAGGCAGCGGTGGCATGTCTGCGTCGGCGACCAGCGGCGCCAGCAGGCCCGCCGCCATGGCTGGCGCAGCCAGCAGCAGCAACGTCTGCCACAGCCAGCGCGGGCTCAACGCGGCGCCCCAAACGCGCGCCAGCCCGCCACCAGCCGGGCCACCACCGTCAAGCCGCACAGCGCGGCAAAACCCAGCGCCAGCGGCGCAAAGGCCGCCGGCCACAGGCACATCGCGATGAAGCAAGCCAGCGTCTCGGTGGCCTCGGTCAGCCCGCCCAAGTAGAACAAGCCCTTGCTGGGGTAGGCCAGGCTCGTCAGCCCACGCCGCTCGGCCAGCACCGCAAAGGCCAGAAAGCTGCTGCCGGTGCCGATGAAGGCGGCCAGCAGCACCGCAGCAGCCAGCGCATTGGCGGGCGGGTCGGCCAGCGCAAAGGCCAGCGGGATGCTGGCGTAGAACAAAAAATCCAGCGTGATGTCGAGAAAGGCGCCGCGGTCGGTGGGCCGGGTGAGCCGGGCCACCGCGCCGTCCAGGCCGTCGGCCAGGCGGCTGGCCAGCAGCAGCGCCAGGCCGGTCAAGGGGCGCTGCAGCGCGATGCACACAGCCGCCGCCATGCCCAGCAAGAAGCCGGCCCAACTCACCGCGTCAGCGGCCACACCGCGCCGCACCAGGGCCTGGGCCAGTGGCTGAAGCGCAGGGCTGATCAGCGCCTGCGCCGGGCGGTCCAGCATGCGATGTGCAAAGCGGTGGTGGTCACCCCCGGATCATCGCATCGGTGCCCTGCCCGGCGCGTGTGCAAGGTCTGCGCAGGGTCAGCGCAAGCTCAGCGCAAGCTCAGCGCGGCGCCATGCGGATGGCGCCGTCGATGCGAACGCTCTCGGCGTTCATGTAGCCGTTGGTGACCATGAACTCGGCCAGCGCGGCGTATTCGGCCGGGTCACCCAGGCGCTTGGGGTACGGCACCGACGCGGCCAGCGCCTCCTTGACCTTGTCGGGTGCGCCCTGCAGCAGCGGCGTGTTGAACAGCCCTGGCAGGATGGTGTTGACGCGGATGTTCTCGGCCATCAAGTCACGCGCGATCGGCAGTGTCATGCCCACCACGCCGGCCTTGCTGGCCGAATAGCTGGCCTGGCCCATCTGGCCGTCTTGCGCCGCCACGCTGGCGGTGTTGACGATGGCGCCACGGTCGCCCGGGTTGCCATTCGCATCCTGCAGCACCGGCAGGCTCAGCATGCCCGCTGCGCTCTTGGCGATGCAGCGGAAGGTGCCGATCAGGTTGATCTGGATGATGCGTTCGAAGTTGGCGGTAGGGAAGGCCTTGATCTCGCCCGTGGTCTTGTCGCGGCTGGCGGTCTTGATGGCGTTGCCGGTACCGGCGCAGTTGACCAGGATGCGCTCTTGCCCGATGGCCGCACGAGACTTCACGAAGCCGGCGTCGACCGATTCTTCCTTGGTCACGTCGACCAGGCAGAACACGCCGCCCAGTTCGGCCGCCAGCGCTTCGCCGGCAGCGGCGTTCAGGTCGAACAGAGCCACCTTGACGCCTGACGCGGCCAGCCGGCGCGCGGTGGCGGCGCCCAGACCCGAGGCACCCCCGGTGATGACGGCAGAAATGGTGGAGTCGAGTTTCATGGCAGTGCTGGGCCGGTGGATGGGACAGGCTTGCACGCTATCGCAGCCCGCAAGCGGCGGGCCATCGTCTGAATCGACGAAGTTGGTGCAACGCGCATCCGGTGGCTGCTGTGGCCGGCTCAGCCAGCCGGCCTGCGCACGCGGATCAGCCCCTCCTGCGCCACGCTGGCCACCAGCGTGCCGTCCCGCGCCCACAGGCTGCCCCTGCAAAAGCCCCGCGCACCGGCCAGGCTGGGTGAATCACTCTGGTACAGCAGCCAGTCGTCGAAGCGGAAGTCGCGGTGGAACCACATCGCATGGTCCAGGCTGACGCCCTGCACGTTGCCCTGCTGCCAGCTCAGGGCGTGTGGGCGCATGGCCACGCTCATCAGGCTCCAGTCACTGGCGTAGGCCAGCAATGCCTGGTGCAGCAGCGGGTCATCGGGCAGCGGGTGCGGCGCGCGCATCCAGTGCAGCGCCCGGGCCGGCTGTGGCACCGGCGCACACGGGTCGATCGGGTCAACCGCGCGGCTCTGCATCGGCTGCGCCTGGCGCAGAAACGCCTGGCGCCAGGCCGGGAAGCGATGCGCCATGGCTTGTTCACGCTGGTGGTCGTCCTGCAGGCTCTCGGGTGGCGGCGCGGCGGGCATGGCGTCCTGGTGCGCCGGGCCGGCCTCGTGTTTGTGGAACGAGGCCGACATGTGGAAGATGGCCTGGCCATGCTGGATGGCCACCACCCGGCGGGTGGCAAAACTGGCGCCGTCGCGGATGCGGTCGACGTCATAGACGATCGGCAGCGCCTTGTCACCGGCGCGCAAAAAGTAGCCGTGCAGTGAATGCACCTGCTGCCCCGCCGCCACCGTGCGGCCGGCGGCCATCAGCGCCTGGCCCAGCACCTGGCCGCCAAACACCGCCGGGCTGCCGATGTCATGGCTGCGGCCACGGAACAGGTTGTGCTCCAGCGGCTCCAGCCGCAGCAGGTCCAGCAGGGCTGCCAGCGCTTGTTGGGTGTCGCCGCCAGGGCTGGCGGGGCTGGTCGGGTCAGGTTGGGTGGGGTCGGCCATGGTGTGGGGATTGTCGGTCCGGGTGTGCCGCAGTGTGTCCCGAGGGTGCTGCAAGGCGGCGCCTGGGCTGGTCCAGAATGCTCCGCGATGCCCGCGCTCCCATCTGCGTCCACAACGCTGCCCACGGCCGCCACCGATGCCGCCGGCCAGGCGTCGGCGCAGCCGGCAGCGCCGCTGCTGTCGAAGCTGACGCCACCGCTGGCAAGGGCGCACCAGGTGCCGCGCCAGGCCATCGTGCGGCGCCTGGCCGAAGCCGGCGGGGTGAAATTGCTGCTGGTGCGGGCACCCGCCGGCTTCGGCAAGTCCACCGCCATGGTGCAGGCCTTCGAGCAATTGGCGGCCCAGGGCGTGGCCACTGCCTGGCTGACGCTGGAGCGCAGCGACAACGACGTGCCACGCTTTCTGGCCTGCCTGCGCCAGGCGGTGGCGCAAATCGTGGGCCGTGGCGACGGCGCCGCTGGCTTTGCCGCTGCAGGCCCGGCCACACCATTGGCGGTGGTGGATGCACTGGCCCGCCACGGCGCGCCGTTTGCGCTGTTTCTCGATGACTTTGAGCTGATCACCGAGCCAGCCGTGCTGGGCCTGGTGCGTGAATTGATCGACCACCTGCCGCGCCGCGGCCAGTTGGTGCTGGGCAGCCGCAGCCTGCCTGACCTGGGCCTGGGCCGGCTGCGCATGGCTGGCCATTTGCTGGAGATCGACACCGAGCTGCTGCGTTTTTCCAGCGACGAGACGCGCCAGTTCCTGGCGCTGCGCTGGCCTGCCGTGCTGCCGGCGCAAGACACGGCCACCGACTGGGCAGCGCAAGTGGAGCCGCTGCACCGCAAGACCGAGGGCTGGGTGGCCGCGCTGTGGCTGGCGTCGATGGCGCTCGATTCGGTCATCGCGCTGGGCGGCAGCGTGGCCGGGTTCATCGCCCAGTTCTCGGGCAGCAACCGGGCGGTGGCCGAGTTTTTGGCTGAGGACGTGCTGGCCCGCCAAACACCTGAAGTGCGCGACTTTCTGCTGCGCACCAGCATCCTGCGCCAGTTCAATGCCGGGCTGTGCCAGGCGCTGCTGCCACGCAGCAATGCCGCGCGCATCCTGGCGCAGCTGGACGCGGCCAACCTGTTCATCACCCCCATCGGCCGCAGCGCCGGTGCTGCGGCTGGCGCCAGCGCCGCCCCGGCCGAGGCTGAGCGCGAATGGCGCTACCACAGCCTGTTTGCCGACTTCTTGCGCGCCCAGCTGGTGCGTGAGCAGCCCGATACTCTGGCCCGGCTGCACCTGGCGGCATCGGGCTGGTATGAGTCCCAGGGCCGGCCGGTGCCGGCGATCGACCATGCCATCGAAGGCGGCGACGCGCCACACGCCATCGCCCTGCTGGCCCAGCATGCGATGGGCTTCCTTGAACAGGGCCGCATGCGCTTGCTGGCGCGCTGGTTCAGCGCACTGCAAACTGCGGCCTTCCCCGGCGCGCTGGCCGAGTGGCCGATGTTGCAAGTGGTGTCGCTGTGGGCTTGCACCCTCACCCGAGGGCCCTGGGCGGCGATGGAGCAATTGCAGCAATCGGGCTGCGCCAGCAGTGCCGACGCCGCCGTGCGCGCCCATGTCGACGCGCTGCAGCCGATGCTGCTGGCGATGATGGACCGGGTTGAAGACGCCAGCGCGCTGGGCCGTGAGCACCTGGCCCGCGTGCCCAGCGGCCAGCCCTTTGCCGACAGCGTGCTGTGCAATGCCATGGCCCATGTGATGGGCACGCTGGGTGAGCGTGAACAAGCCCAGCGCCTGCTGGATGCTGCCCGGCGCGGCCAGCAGGCGAGTGATCTGCACCATGGCTTCAACCGCATGTACACCGAATCGGTCGAAGGCCTGCTTGATTTGCAGCAGGGCCGGCTGCGCCAGGCCACGGCGCGCTTCCGCCTGGCGCTGGGCATGGCGGCAACACCGGCGCCGGGTGCCGGCAATGCGGCCAGTGCCGCCTGGCAGCCCACCCACGGCAATGCCTGGGCCGGCGTGCTGTATGCCGGCGTGGTCTATGAGGCGCAGCAGTTTGCCGCCGCCGAGCACCTGCTCAATGTCTACCTGCCGCTGGCGCGTGATGTGGGCCTGCCCGACCACATGATCACCAGCCATGTGATGCGCTCGCGCATCGCCTTCGAGCGTGGCGACATCGACAGCGCGCTGCAGACAGTCACCGAGCTGGAGCACCTGGGCCACCACCGCCAGTTGCCGCGTGTGGTGGCCAGCGCGCGGCTGGAGCGCGCACGCGTGCTGATGCTGCAGGGCCAGGCCGACGCCAGCGCCCAGGCGCTGGACCGCGCCGACGATTCGACGGTGTGGCAGCGCGTGGCACGCCACCAGATCAGCGCCCATGACCTGGACGACATGCCGATCGGCCGGCTGCGCTGGCAGGTGATGTTCGGCGATGCCGCCGCCGCCGCGCGCGCTGCCGCCGCTGCTGCGGCGCAAGCCCAGGCCGCCCGGCGCCAGCGCCGGGCGCTGAAGCTGCAGGTGCTGCAGGCGCTGGCGCTGCAGCGTGCCGGCAGCGTGGCCGAGCTGGACGCCGCGCTGGCGCTGACCATGCGCCTGCTGCAAGTGGCGCAGGCCGAAGGTTATGTGCGCCTGCTGCTGGATGAAGGCCCTGCCGTGGCCACCCTGCTGCGCCGCACCCAGGCCGCGCTGCATGCCGGGTCCGCCGAGCGCAATGACCCGCTGGTCGATGATTGCCTGCAGCGCCTGATTGCGCTGGCCGGGGATGCGCCGCTGGCCGACGATGCCGGGCCCGCCCCATCATCCACGGCGGCCGCAGCCGCCACCGCCGTGCCCACGCTGGACGAGCCGCTCACGCGCAAGGAAATCCGCGTGCTGCAACTGCTGGCCGAGGGCTACAGCAACAGCGTGATGGCCGACAAGCTGTTTGTCAGCGACAGCACGGTGCGCACCCACCTGCGCAACATCAACCTGAAGCTGGGCGCGCGCAGCCGCACGCAGGCGGTGGCGATCGCCCGCAGGTTGGGCGTGATGGCCTGAAGCCGCGCCGGCTCAGGCCGCGTGCTTCAGGTGCTGGCCAAACAGCGTGAACAAGCGCGCCCAATGGCGCTCGGCCGACGGCTTGTCGTAGATGCCGGCCCGCAGCGGGAACGCAAAGCCGTGCTGGGCGCCCGGGTACCACTCCAGCCGGTGCGGCGCCCCACCGGCCTGCAACGCTGCCTGCAGCGTGGCCACTTGCTCGGGCGTGGCCCATTTGTCGTGCTCGGCGCAAGCAAAGTAGCTGGGGCAACGCACCCGGCCCACCAGCTTGTGCGGTGAATCGGCGGCGTCGGTCACCATGTTGGCGCCGTAGACCGATGCGATGCAGCGCAGGCGGTCAGCAAACGCCGCCGCAGCCCACACCACGAACGGCCCGCTCATGCAGTAGCCCACCGCGCCGATGCGCTTGGCATCCGCCGCCGGCAGGCCATCGACAAAGGCCAGCATCGCCCGGGTGTCGGTCTCGTTGGTGGCCGCGCTGAGTGAATGCATGTGCGTGAACATCTCGGCCATGCCGGCTTCGGTGCGCTCTTTGAGCCAGTAGTCGCGCGTGCGGCGGTAGTACAGGTTGGGCAGCACCACGCAGTAGCCCACCGTGGCCAGGCGGCGCGCCATGTCGTGCAGCTCTTCGCGCTTGCCCGGCGCGTCCATGTAGAACAGCAGCACCGGATGCGGGCCGCCTTCGTCGGGGTGGACGACGAAGGTGTTCATCGCGCCGTCGGCGGTGGCGATGTCCAGATGGTGTTCGATCATGCGAGTCTCTTGGGTATCTTCGGTGGTGGGGCCGGCCCGCTACTTCCAGGCGAACAGCGGTTGCTCGTAATGCGCCACGCGGGTGGGCCGGCCCAGCACACACACCTCGCGGAACTGGTAGATCATCGCGGCGGTGGGCGCGGCGATCCAGTTGTCGCCCACCGGCATCTTGAGCACCGGGTGCTCACTGCCGGCCAGCGGCTCCAGGATCGGCGCATCGGCGCGCAGGAACTCTGTGACCGGGATGCGGTGGATGCTGGCCACCTCGGCCGGGTTGGGCTTGAGACCGCGCGCTTCGCCCGCCCACACCACCACCGGCGTGATGGCATAGCCCGAGCGGGTGACAAAGCTGTCGAGCCGGCCCAGCACGTCGCCGGGCTGCAGTTGCAAATCCACCTCTTCCTGCAGCTCGCGCAGCGCGGTCTGCTCCGGTGTTTCGCCGGGGTCGATGCGGCCACCGGGCAGGGCCCACTGGCCGGCATGGCCACGCAGGCTCCTGGCGCGGCGGGTCAGGATCAGCGCGGCCTGGGTGCTCCAGTGGCCACGTTTGTCGCCAGAGCGTTGCAGGCCCCAGAGCGACGAGCCCGGGCCTTCATCGGTGATCGCCAGCGCCACGGCGGCATGCTTCAAGCCGCTGGTGTCGGGCGCATTCAGCACCCAGTTGGCCAGGCTGTGGGCCACCTGCTGACGCAGGGTGTCGTCGCGCTGCATCGGTGGTTGGCCCGCGCGGGCTCAGGCCGCGCTGGTGCTGAACACCGGCGCGCGCTGTTCCAGGTTGGCGCGCACTGCCTCCAACTGGTTGGGCGCGCCCATCAGCAGCACCTGCTCGTCGCTTTCAGCCTGCAGCAGCGCACGGGCGCTGTCGGCCAGCACCTGGCTGCTGGCGTTCATCAGCCGCTTGTCGGCGCGCAGTGCGCTGGGGCTGCGTTGGGCCAGGGCCTGGGCCATGGCGCGCGCCTCGGCCAGCGGGTCAGCACACACACGCGTGGCCAGGCCCAGGGCCACCGCCTCGCTGCCCATGACGATGCGGCCGGTGTAGCAAAGCTCTCGCGCATGGTCGTCGCGCACCAGGCCGCGCATCAGCACCACGCCGGCCATGTCGGGCACCAGGCCCCACTTGATCTCCATCACGCTCATCTTGAGGTCTGCCGTGACCAGGCGGATGTCAGCGCCCAGCGCCACTTGCAGGCCACCGCCGAAGGCCACGCCATGCACTGCAGCGATCACCGGCACGGGGATCTCACGCCAGCCCAGGCCGACGTACTGCGGTGAGTTGGCAATGCCATGGGTGCGTGGGCGCAGGTCACGCGTGGCGCCGGGCTCGCCGTTGTTGAGCTTGGCCATGCGGCCCATGTCCAGCCCGGCGCAGAACGCCTTGCCCTCGCCATGCAGCACCACCACACGCAGGCCGGGCTCGGTCTTCAGGCGGTTGATGGCGCCGGCCAGCGCATCGAACATCTCGAAATCGAGCGCGTTCATCTTGTCGCTGCGCACCAGGGCCACGTCGGCCACGCCGTTGTTGTCGATGCTGATGCGCACGCGGTCGTTCATGGCTGGCGGTCTCCGGGGGGTGGCGCCGATTCTTGCAGCGGGCCGCCGGGTGGTTTGTCGCCAAGGTGCTTGGGCGCGGCCGGCCTGGCGCGCCGGTGTCGCCTAACGCTTGCGGCCGCCGCCGGCCAACCTGCGCCCGTCAGCCGTCAGCACGGTGCCAGGGCTGGTGGCAATCAGCCGGAACGCGTCACCGTCGGCATCGACCACGATGTCGTTGCTCAGCGTCACCACGCCGCCGTCGCTGAACAGCATGGTGCCGGCGCAGTCGGGCTCGATGCTGTAGGTGCCCGTGCCCTGCACACGCGGCGTGATCAGGCCATTGCGGCTGATGGTCCGGCTGTTCTGGAAGTTGCCGGCGCCGTCGAATGTCAAGCGCCCCACCGCTGCAAACGGCCCTGGCGTGGGCCCGCCGGCCAGGCTGCCGGTGACGGTGTAACCGTAGCTGCCCTTCAGGGTGGCGACGGTGCAGCCGGCCTGCGCGTCCTGGCGCGCCAGTGCGCCATTGCTCCACAGCAACAGGGCGGCTGCAGCCGCACCGCGCATCAGGCGCGTTTGGATGGGTGTCATGGTTCAAGGCCTTTCAGGGTTGACCGCGCCTGGATCCCGGCGCCGGGTTTGCTTGCGCTGCCGCGCAAATGTCGATGGGTCGATGGCCCGCGCAGGGCACCGCGCACGTGCCAGCCAGCAGCCTGGATTGCGGTTTTTGCTGGATTCATCGGCAGCCTGGGGTGTAGCGCAATTGGGGCCTGGGCACAAGCTGGCCCGGGCTGCGGCCACAGGCGCGGCATCGCTGTGCAATGCAGCACGGCATCCCCTCACAGATGGGTGTTTGCCCTGCAGTTCCACCAGATGGCGGACGACGACAGGCATGAAGATCGCTTCAATGTCTGCAACACAGCATCTGCCAGGCCCCCACCATGACCACCACGCTCGTTTTCTTTCTGCTGCTGCTGGCCCTGGCTGGGCGCAGCTGGTTGCTGCAGCGCCATGCGGCACAACATGCGCTGATCCAGCGCAGCGCCGGCAACTGGTGCACGGTTGAATTGCGCCGCCGCGCCTGCGTGTGCAGCGTGCCGGGTGATTTGCAGCCCTACCCGCAACCGCGTGAGTTCCGCATCCGGGTGTGGCAACTGGCCGGTGTGCCGCTGTGGTGGCAGGGCTGTTTTGTCAGCCTGCCGGTGTTTTGCGATGCGCTGGTGGACCAACTGGATGCGCAGAACTTTGACCACCTGTTCAGCGGCGCCTACCGCCTGCGGCGGCCGCCGCACGGCAAGGGCGCGCGTGTCAGCAGCTTCGGCCACGCCTGAGCCCGGCGCGCCGGGCCGCCCACGCTGCCAGCCCGCCGCGTCAGCTGACGATGTAGGCCGCTGCTGCGGTGGCCACCAGCACGCCGCTGTCGCTGTGCAGGCGCATCTGGGTGGCGCCCACCCGCCCGCCCAGGCGCGTGATCTCGCAAGTGCCGATGAAGTGCGCACCCAGGCCCGGGCGCAGGTAGTCGACCCGCATGTCGATGGTGCCGATGCGGCCCAGCCGGTGTTGGATCTGCTCGACGCTGTCGGCCGGGTGCTTGTCGGCCAGGCCCTTCATCAGCGCACAGCCACCCAGTGAATCGAGCACCGCTGCGATCACGCCGCCGTGCAGCCGGCCCGACTGGAAATGCCCCACCAGCTCATGCCGCCAGTCAAAGCGCAGCACCATGCTGGGCGCCAGGCCCAACACCCGCACGCCCAGAAATTTCTGGAACGGCGTGTGCTGCTCGATCATCTGCACGATCTCGGCGTCCAGCCGGGCGTTGTCGGCAGCGCTGCGGGGGCTGAGGTCGGCGTCGTGATGCGGTGGCGCTGTCATGCTCAGTCGGCCTGGATGTTGCCGGCCTTCACCACCCGGCCCCACTTGGCCAGCTCGGCGGCCAGAAACTGACCGAACGCCTCGACGCTGCCGGGCGCCGGCTCGGCGCCGGCATCATGCAACCGGGCTTTCACATCGGGCAGCGCCAGCACCCGGGCAATGTCGGCGCTGAGCTTGGCGGCCACGTCTTTCGGCGTGCCGGCAGGCGCCACAAAGCCGGCCCACGAATAGGCGTCATAGCCCGCCACGCCGGCCTCGGCAAAGGTGGGCACGGCGGGCAACAGCTCACTGCGCTGGGCCTGGGCCACGCCGAGCGCCCGCACCTTGCCGCCGCGCACCTGCGGCAGCGCGGTGGGCGCGTCGGCAAACATCATCTGCACCTGGCCGCCCAGCACGTCGGCCATGGCCGGCGCGCTGCCCTTGTAGGGCACATGCAGCAGCCTGGTGCCGGCCTGCAGGTTGAACAGTTCACCGGCCAGGTGGGTGCCACCGCCGTTGCCCGAGCTGGCGTAGCTGAGTTTGCCCGGCAGGCGCTTGTCCAGCGCGATCAGCTCGGCCACGGTCTTGGCCTCGACGCCGGGGTGCACCACCAGCACGATGGGAAAGCGCGCGCCGAAGGTCAGCGGCACGAAGTCACGCTCGATGTCGTAGGGCAGCTTGGGCTTGAGCGCCGGCAGCACCGTGTGGTGGATGCTGCAGACGAACACCGTGTGGCCGTCGGGCGCGGCCTTGGCCACATGGTCGGCGCCCACCTGGCCGCCGGCGCCGGCGCGGTTGTCCACCAGCACCGGCTGGCCCCACAGCTCCTGCAGCTTCTGGCCCACCGTGCGGGCCACGGTGTCCACCGGCCCGCCGGGCGGGAACGGCACCACCAGCCGCACCGGCCGGGCCGGGAAGGCCTGGGCCTGGCTGGCCAGTGGGGCCAGGCCCAGGCTGGCGCTGGTGGCGGCCAGCAGCAGGTGGCGGCGGTTCAGGTGGTGGTGCAAGTTGTGCTGTGTCATCGTCTTCAAGCCGGTGGGGTGATGCGGGCC
>JANNMP010000648.1:0-12154 GCA_031398015.1 Burkholderiaceae bacterium | reverse complement strand
GCCGTCGCTGGCCAGCCTGGCGTCGGCGGTGGTGGTGGTGGCGGTGCTGAGCAGCGCGGACGATGGCAAGGCTGGCATGTCAGTCCCGCCCGGCCGCCCGAAGGGACTGACGCGCCCCCTCGGGGGGCAGCGAGTGAAACGAGCGTGGGGGCTTTGTCATGTCAGATCACTTCGATTTCGGCATTCAGTGCACCGGCGTTCTTCATCGCCTGCAGGATCGCCTGCAGGTCTTGCGGCGTGGCGCCCAAGGTGTTCAGCGCGCGCACCACGTCGGCCAGCTTGGCGCCGGCCGGCAGGTGCATCAGCTGGCCGCCCTGCTGGGTGATGGCGATGTCGTTCTTGTCTGACTGCACCGTCTGGCCGCCGGCCAGCGCATTGGGCTGGCTGACCATCGGCGTCGAACTCACGGTGACGGTGAGCGCGCCATGCGCCACCGCGCAGCTGCCGATCGTCACCGATTCATTCATCACCACCGAGCCGGTGCGGGCGTTGATGACCACCCGCGCCGCCGGCTTCTGCAGGGCCACGTCCAGGTTCTCGATGTCGGCGACAAAGGCCACATGCGCGCTGGCCAATGCCGGCATGCGCACCCGCACCACGCGGCCGTCCACCGCCAACGCGGTGTCGGCGCCCTTGGCCTTGTTGATGGCGTCGGCCACCGCCCGTGCGGTGGCGAAGTCATTGCTCTGCAGATCGAGCTGCAGCACGCCGTTGTGGCTGATGGCCATCGGCACGGCACGCTCCACGGTGGCGCCTTCGGGCACGCGGCCGGCCGCCAGGTGGTTGATCTGCACCTTGGCGCCACCGGCCGATGCACCGGCGCCGCCCACGATCAAATTGCCCTGGGCGATGGCATAGACCTGGCCGTCGGCGCCGCGCAGCGCCGTCTGCAGCAGCAGGCCACCACGCAGGCTCTTGGCATTGCCGGCCGACGACACATTGACATCGATGCGCTGGCCCGGCTGGGCAAACGGCGGCAGCTCGGCGGTGACCACCACAGAGGCCAGGTTGCGCGGCTGCATCGTCACCCCCGGCGGCAGGGTGATGCCGTTCTGCTGCAGAAACGCGGCCAGCGCCTGTGGCGTGAACGGTGCCTGGGTGGCCTGGTCACCGGTGCCATCGAGCCCGAACACCAGGCCGAAGCCGGTGAGCTGGTTGGGCCGCACACCTTGCACCCGCGCCACCTCCTTGATGCGGGCGGCATGCGCCGGCCAGGCTGCGGCAACGCCGGCCAGGGCCAGCAGGCACAGCAGCAGCCATGCGCGTTGGCGGCGTGTCATATGGGAAGCACGTTGAGGAAGAAGCGGCCCAGCCAGCCCATCGATTGCGCCTCGGCCGCCTGGCCGCGGCCACGCTGCATCACCCGCACATTGGCCACCAGGGTGCTGGCCACGCTGTTGCCCGGCGCGATGGCGCGTGGGTCGACCTGGCCCGAGAAGCGCAGCACATCGACATTGGCGTTGACGCCGATCTGCTTCTCGGCCGACACGATCAAATGCCCGTTGGCCAGCACCTGCACCACGGTGGCGGTGATCACGCCCGAGAAGTCATTGCTGTTCTCGGTGGTGCCACTGCCGTTGAAGGCGCTCTTGCCGCTGCCATTGGCGCCGGCACGGGTGAGCGAGCTGCTCTTGAGGAACGGCAGCGCACTGAGCGTGGCATCGACCGAGCCGTCACGGCCGACGCTGCTGGTGCTCTTCTGCACCGCGCTGACCTTCTCGGTGATGGTGATGGTCAGCGTGTCGCCGACGATGCGGGCGCGGTGGTTCTCGAACAGCGGCCGGTAGCGGTCGGCCTGGAAGATGGCGCCGCTCAGCGGCGGCGGTGTGTCGGGCACCGCCACCACATCGGGCAACGGCAGCGCGGCGCTCGGCTGCACCAGGTCCACTGGCGGCACCTGGGCCAGGCGCTGGCCGATGCCGGCGCAGCCGCCAAGGCCGGCCAGCAGCAAGGGCAGCCACCACATGTGCGGGCGTGTCATCAGAGCTGGCTCAACTTCTGCAGCATCTGGTCAGACGTTTGCACCGCCTTGGAATTCATCTCATAGGCCCGCTGGGTCTGGATCATCGTCACCAGCTCTTCGACCACGTTGACGTTGCTGGTCTCCAGGCTGCCGTACTGCAGCGGGCCCAGGCCACCCGAATCAGGCGCACCGGCCTGCGGCGCGCCCGACGCCGCACTCTCGGCAAACAGGTTCTCGCCGCGTGGCTCCAGGCCACCCGGATTGATGAAACCGGCCAGCTGGATCTGCCCCAGCTGGGTGGGCGCGGTCTGGTTGGCGCTGGTGGTCACTTCGACATTGCCGTCCTTGGTGACGTTGACGCTCAGCGCATTGGCCGGCACGGTGATGCCGGGCTGCAGCAAGTAGCCGTTGTTGGTGACCAGCTGGCCCTGGGCATTGGTCTTGAAGCTGCCGTCGCGGGTGTAGCCGGTGCTGCCGTCGGGCATCTGCACCTGGAAGAAGCCATGGCCCAGCACGGCCATGTCGTAGGCGCCGCCGGTCTGCTGCAGGCCGCCCTGGCTGAAATTGCGCGCCACGCCCACGGTGCGCACGCCCAGGCCCAGGTGCAGGCCGGTGGGCAGTTGCGCCTGCTCGGCGGTGTTGGCACCCACCTGGCGCAGGTTCTGGTACATCAGGTCTTCAAATGCCGCATGGCTGCGCTTGTAGCCGGTGGTGGCGCTGTTGGCCAGGTTGTGCGCCACGGCGTCCAGCGCGGTCTGCTGGGCCTCCATGCCGGTCTTCGATATCCACAGCGAACGGATCATGGCCGCCTCCGGTTGCAAGAATGCTCGGCCGATGATGGTGGCAACTGGAGGCCGCCCAAAACGCAAAAAGCACCGTTGGGGCGGTGCTTTTCTGGCCTGTCGGCTGCACGGCGCTGCCCATGCATCCAAACAATCATCCGTACAATTGGCGGACATTGAACAACCCACCTGCGCCGGCCTGGCGCGTGAAAGCACAGCCCATGCAGATCGACACCCAAGCCATTGGCGACAAGCCGCGCGGTGCGCGCTTGGAGGCGCGGATCTCGCTCGCACAAAAGGCCCGCTTGCAGCGGGCTGCCGCGCTGTCAGGCCGCACGCTCAGCGAGTTTGTGCTGGCCAGTGCCCAGGAGGCCGCGGACAGGGTCATCGCGTCGCACGACAGCATCCGGCTCAGCCGCGACGAGCAGCAGGCCTTCGTCGCTGCACTGTTGAATCCGCCCGCGCCGAGCCCGCGCTTGCAACAGGCGGCAGCGCTGTACCGAAAGCAGATGGGGCTGTGATTGCCCAGCCCCCACACGCGCTTTCAACTGGCTCCGCTGGGCAGGCAGCATGACCGCAGTGGGTTCGCGTGTGGCAGCACAGCGCTGGACCGTTACCTGCAACAACAGGCACGGCAGGATGCCGACAAGGGTGTTGCAGCGGCCTTCGTGCTCACGCTGCCGCCGGCCGCACGGGTGTTGGGCTGCTACACGCTGTCGGCGTCGGTGGTGCATGCCGACGAGTTGCCCGCAGCCATCGCCAAGAAGCTGCCGCGCTACCCGCAGCTGCCCGTCGTGCTGTTGGGGCGGCTGGCCGTGCACAGCAGCATGAAGGGCCAAGGCCTGGGGCAGTTCCTGCTGCTGGATGCACTGCACCGCTGCTTGCAGGCAGCAGCCAACATCGCCGCAATGGCTGTGGTGGTCGATGCCAAGGACGCGGCAGCAGCGGCGTTCTACCAGCGCTATGGCTTCGCGCCGCTGCAGGCACAACCGCAACGCCAGTTCTTGCCGATGTCGCTGGTTGCCAGGCTGTTTGTCGACTGACCAGCCCGTACGGCCTCAGCTGCCCGACAGCAGCCGCGTGGCCGATTGCTCACGCTCTTGCGCCGACTGCAGCATCTTCATCTGCTGCTCGAACTGGCGCGCGGCCGAAATCATCGCCACCATCGCCTCGACCGCGCTGACGTTGCTGCCTTCGAGCGCCGCGCTCTGCAGCGTGGCCGTGGCATCGGCCGGCAGGTCGTCGCCCTCGGCGCTGCGGAACAGGCCGTCGTTGCCGCGCAGAAACGCTGCCTCGGGCGTCACCAGCTTGAGCCGGCCGATGCCCTGGGGTGCGGCGCCAGCCACGGTGGCGGTGACTGTGCCGTCACCACCCACGGCCACCTGGGCATTGGGCGGCACGGTGATCGGCCCGCCGTCGCCCACCACCGCCAGGCCAGCGCGGGTGATCAGCAGACCCTCGGTGTTGACATCCAGCGCACCGGCGCGGGTGTAGGCCTCGGTGCCGTCGGCGGCCTGCACCGCCAGCCAGGCATTGCCCTTCATCGCCACGTCCAGGTTGCGGCCGGTGGCGGCCACCGGGCCGGGCTCGGCGTTGTAGCCGGGCGTTGTCTCGATGGCATAGACGCGGGTGCTGGCACCGTCGCCCAGCACCGGCACGGCGCGGAACGCCGTCATCTCGGCCCGGAAGCCGTTGGTCGATGCATTGGCCAGGTTGTGCGCCAGCGCGTCTTGCCGCTGCATGCTGGCCTTGGCGCCGGCCATGGCCAGGTAGATCACGCGGTCCATCGTGGCTCAGCCAGTCAGCTTCAGCGCAGGTTGACCAAGGTCTGCAGCACCTGGTCCTGCGTCTTGATGGTCTGCGCATTGGCCTGGTAGATGCGCTGGGCCACCATCATCGCCACCAGCTCGTTGGTGAGGTCGACATTGCTCTCTTCGACCACGCCCGACTGCAGCACGCCCAGGTTGCCGCTGCCGGGTGTGCCGCGCACCACATCACCCGACTCGTAGGTGGCGCCCCAGACATTGCCGCCCAGCGGCTGCAGGCCCTGCACATTGCGGAAGGTGGCCAGCTCGACCTGGCCCACCGGCGTGCTCTGGCCGCTGGAATAGGTGGCCAGCACGATGCCGTTGGGCTGGATCTTGATGGCGTTCAGCTGCCCCGGCGGAAAGCCGTCCTGGGTGACGTTGGTGACGCCGAAGGTGGCGCCAAACTGCGACAGCGTGGCCATGTCGAGCAGCACGCCAATGATCGGCTCGGTGGCCACGCCCTGGCTGCTGGTGGTGGCCGGCACGTCGAACGGGATCGGGTCCAGCGGCAGCGAGGCGTCAGCCGGGTTGATCGGCGCGCTGCCATTGCTGGGAAAGTTGATGGTCGAGATCGGCTGCGGCTGGCCACCACCATCGGGGTTGATCACCGCCCCGTTGGCCGTGGCATAAATGTTCCAGGTGTCGGGCGCTGCCTTCTGGAAGAAGTAGGTCAGCGACACCTCCTGGCCTTTGCTGTCGAAGACATTGACCGCAGTGGCATTGTTGTAGGTGTCGGCGTCGTTGAAGTCGATCAGCGGCGATGCGGCGGGGTCGTAAGTGACAGCTTTGCTTGCGTCCAGGTTCAGCTCCAGGTCGACGGCCGTGGTCACGCTGGGCTGGATGCCGGCGGTGGGCAGCATCAGCGGCTGCGCCTGGCCGGGCACCAGCACGCCCTGCGCGGTGGCCGGGTAGCCCAGCAGCCGGGCACCCTGGGTGCTGGTGACATAACCGTCACGGTCGACCTTGAACTGGCCATTGCGCGAGTACTGGCTCATGCCGCTCAAATCCTTGAGCTGGAAGAAGCCGGTGCCGTTGATCGCCAGATCGAGCGCGCCGTCGGTGGTCTTGAACGCGCCTTGCGAGAACTGCTGCGTCACCGCCGACTGATTCACACCCAGGCCGATGATGCTGGCGCCGCCCGACATGGCGCGGGCATAGACGTCGGCAAACTCCGCGCGTGACGCCTTGGCGCCCACCGTGCTGGCGTTGGCCACGTTGTTGCCGATCACCTCGAGGTTGCGGGCCGACGCGGTCAGGCCGGAAACACCTTGCTGAAAACTCATCAGTTCACTCCTGGGGAAAACGGGGGCGCATGCAGGGCGCCGTGCGGGGCGTCGTGCGGGGTGTCGTGCGCGGCGTCGTGCGGGACGCCATGCGGGGCATCAACGGTTGGAAGTCGGGGCGTTGGCGGTCAGTCCAGCGCCGTGATCTGGCTGTAGGCCACACGGCCGCTGCGCTGCAGCTCCAGCGTCAGCCCGGCGCCGCCGGTGTTGACTGCGTCGACCGTGTCGCGCATCAGGCTGGTGCTGGCCAGCGTGGTCTGGCCACTGCTGGCGGTGATGCGAAAGCGGTGGTTCTGCACGTCAGGCAGCGCACTGCCGGCGGGCCAGTCCACTGCATGGCGGCCGGCGCTGATGGCGCCCAGGTTCAGCGTGTCGACCAGGCGGCCGGCGGGGCTCAGCACGTCCAGCTTGACGCGGCCGGCGGCGCTGTCCAGCTCGAACAGGGCCTGCGGCATGCCGTCGGCCAGCGACAGCTTGTCACCGGCGGTCAGCACGCCTTTGCCGACCAGGCTGGCGCCTTGCAGCGCCTGCATCTGCACAAACTGGCCGTTCAGCCCGACCACCGTGGTGTTGAGCTTCTCGATGCCGCTGACGGTGCTGATCTGCGCCATCTGCGATGTCATCTGGGCGTTGTCCACCGGGTTCAGCGGGTCCTGGTTCTGCAGCTGGGTGACCAGCAGCTTCAAGAATCGCTCGCTGGCCTCCTTGGCCGTGACCGCGCCATCGGCCGCCGCCTTGCTGGCTGCGCCGCTGCCCGACAAGCTGTTGAGAAAGGTGTTGCCGGTGCTGGTGTCGACGGTGCTCATGCGGTTCCCTCAAGCTGCTGCGAGTGCATCACGACTGGCCCATCTGCAAGGTCTTCAACAACAGGCCTTTGGCGGTGTTCATCACCTCGACGTTGTTCTGGTACGAGCGTGAGGCCGAGATCATGTCGACCATCTCCTCGATGGCGTTGACGTTGCTGTAGGTCACATAACCCTTGTCGTCAGCGGCCGGGTGCTGCGGGCTGTGCACCTTGCGGCCTTCGGCCTGGCTTTCAACCACCTGGCTGACCTGCACACCCGACGACGTGGCCTCGCCCATCAGCAGGGTCTGGAAGACCACATGCCGCGCCTTGTAGGCCGCGCCGTCGGGCCCGGCCACGGTGTCGGCATTGGCCACATTGCTGGCCACCACGTTCAGGCGCTGGGTCTGCGCGCTGGCGGCGCTGCCCGACACATCGAAGATCTTGAACATGCTCACTGTCGTTCTCCTTAATGCCGGTCGTCGCTGTCAGTGCATGCCGCAGACAGAACCAAGCGAACGCCGCGGAACCGGCTTCGCCGGGCCGCTGGGGTTGCCCCCCTGGGGGGGAGCGCCGAAGACGCTACGGGGGGGGCATCATTGGTTGTGGCTCTTCATGGCTTCCAACATCGAACGCACGCTGCTGTTGATGAAGCGCAGCGTGGCCTCGTACTTGATGGTGTTGTCGCTGAAGCTGGCGCGTTCGCGGTCCATGTCCACGGTGTTGCGGTCCACCGCGTCCTGGCTGTGGCGGGCGTAGGTCAGGCCGGTCTGGTCGCGCAGGCTCAGCGCGGCGCTGTCATGGCCTGGTTGGGGTGCGGCCAGCGCCAGCGGCAGCACGCCGCCCGGCAGCCCCGCGCCGGTGGCCTGGCGCAGCGCGTTGGCAAAGTCCATCTCGCGGGCCTGGTAGCCGGGCGTGTCGGCATTGGCGATGTTGCTGGCGATCAGGCGCTGGCGTTCGGCGCGCAGCAGCAGGGCCTGGGACTGGAAATCCAGCGCTTGGGTCAAACGGTTCTGCATGCACGCCTCCCGCAACGGCCCGCGACGGCTGGCGCACGGGTGGCCAGGGTCTCGGTCCGCGCCGATTGTCGGCAGCGGGCCTGCGCGCATGGCGCTGAACAAGCGGTGGGACACCGGGCAATTCCAGCCAACGCCGGCCTGGCCGCAGCCGCAACATCGCACCGTGACCATCTGCACACGCTTGCACGCCCTGCCCGGCCCACGCCTGGCCGCCTGGCTGTGTGCGGCCTGGGCCCTGGTGGCCAGCAGCCCGGCTGCGGCCCAGGCCGTGCCTGGCCCATTGACAGAACCGCTGCGCGCCGCCGTGCAGCGCCTGGCGCAGGACGCTGCCTTGCAACTGTGGGGCACGGCCAGCGCGGCGCCACGCGCCGAGGTGCTGGTGGGTGACTTGCCCGCGCACCTGAGGCTGGCGCCCTGCAGCCAGGTGCAGCCTTACTTGCCAGCCGGCGCGCGGCCGCTGGGCCGCACCCGCATCGGCCTGCGCTGTGTGCAGGGGCCAGCGCACTGGAACGTCAGCCTGCCGGTGACGGTGCGGCTGTGGGCTGAATCGCTGGTGGCCACCACCAGCCTGCCGGCAGGCACGCTGCTGCAGCCACAGCACCTGGCGCGCGGCCAGGTTGACTTGGCCGAACGCAGCGATCCCGCCATCGGCCAACCCGCGCTTGCGGTGGGCCGCAGCCTGCAGCGTGGCCTGGCGGCGGGTGACGCCCTGCGCCAGGCCGACCTGAAGACACGCCAGCTGTTCAACACCGGCGACACGGTGCGCATCGTCGGCCAGGGGCCGGGCTATGCCGTCAGCAGCGAAGGCCAGGCCCTGGGGCCGGGGCTGGAAGGCCGCAGCACCCGCGTGCGCACCGACAGCGGCCGCGTGCTCACCGGCATTGCCAGCGCCGAACGGCGTGTGGACGTGGCGCTGTGACACTGGCCAGCACATCCCGCAACCCGGGGCTGGCCCGAAAATTTGCGTTGCAGGCCCTCAAGTCCGCCAATGCGGCGCCGATACCCCGTACATGTCTCAGGGTCAGGTACCCAGGCACCATCTGCTGGAGTCCATCATGAAGATCGGTCAACTCGACAACCAAGCGGCCACCCCGGCCGTCAACGAACGCAGGCCTGCCGCTGGTGCGGCGCCGGCTGCGGGCAGCCCGGTGGAGGCCAGCGCCAAGGTGGCGCTGTCTCCCACCGTGGCGCAGCTGGCCAGCGACGGCACAGCGGCGGTGTTCGACGCCGACAAGGTGCAGCGCATTGCCGACGCCATCCGCGAAGGCAAGTTTGTGGTCAATGCCGACGCCATCGCCGACAAGCTCATCGCCAACGCCCGCGAATTGCTGGGCGCGGTGGGCAAGCGCTGAGTTGGCGCCGCCGGTGGCGCCAGCCTTGCCAGGTGGGCCGATGCCCACCGATGTGGATTTGCGCCTGGAGCCGGCAGTGTTGCCGGGTGCCGGCGTGGCAACGGGTGCCGACCTGGAGCTGCTGGTTGCCGCTGTCGAACAGCGCCTGGCCGCGCTGGCCGACGCGCTGCGCGAGCGCGACACCACGGCCATCGAGCTGCAGGCCCAGGCCTTGCACGCGGCGCTGGCCAGCGCGGTGAATTCATTCATATTTGCCGCCCGCCACGGCGGTGTGCCCGAGGCCATGCGCATGCGCCTGGCGCGCGCCAGCGCGCAGCTGGCCCGCCAGCGTGAGCTGCTGTCACGCGCCACTGCCGCACTGGACCGTGCCATCGATGTCTTGATGCCCGGCGCAACGCCCGCCGCCCGGGTCTACACCGCCAGAGGCCTGAACGCCTGAGGCTGGCGACTGGCGGCTGGCGACTGACGACTGGCAGCGGCTACTGCAAGTGGCCCGATGAGGGTGGCGTTTCGCGCCCCGGGGTGAACAGCCCACCCACGTCCACCGGGTCGAAGCGGTAGAACGCACCGCAGAAATCACAGCCCACCTCGGCCTCGCCACGCTCGGCAAGCAAACCGGTCACTTCGTCAGCGCCCAAGCCCCGCAGCATGTTGGCCACCCGCTCGCGTGAGCAGCGGCAGGCAAAACGCGGGGTCAACGGCTCGAACAGGCGCAGTGACTCCTGCCAGAACAAGCGGTGCAGCACCTGCGCAGGCGCCAGCGTCAGCAATTCATCGGCTGAAAGCGTGCCGGCCAGCAGCGCGATGCGGTTGAAGTCTTCATTGCGGCCGATTTGGTCTTCGTCAGCCGCCACCAGCACCTGGCCGGCCAGGTTGGCACCGCCCGACACCGGCAGTCGCTGCACCAGCAGGCCGGCGGCCACGCTGTCATTGGCGGCCAGCACCAGCTTGGTGTCGAGCTGCTCGCTTTGCAGCATGTAGTGCGCCAGCACATCGCTCAATTGCTGCAGCGGCTCACGCTGGTCACCGTGCAGCGGCACCACGCCCTGGTAGGGCTGCTGGCCGGGCAGGCGGTCCAGCGGGTCGAGCGTGATCGCGCAGCGGCCCTGGCCGTTGACATTGAGCATGGCCTCCAGCCGGGCATCGGGCGCGACATCGCCCACCACCTTGGCGGTGACGCGAAAGCTCAGGTCGGGCTGGGTCTCGGCCACCGCCAGGCGCACCGGGCCGTCACCCAGCATCTGCAGCACCAGCGCACCGTTGAACTTCAAACTGCCTTGCATCAGCACCCCGGCGGCGGCCATTTCGCCGAGCAGGGCGCGCACCGGCGGCGCAAAGGCATGGCCACCGTCGCTGGCGCTGGTGCGGCGGGCCAGCACGTCACGCCAGCTGCCTTCCAGCCGCACCAACATGCCGCGCACCGGCAGGCCGTCGAAGATGAACTTGTGCAGCTGGTCCACGGGCAAGCGGCGATTCAAGCCAGGCGCTTGCGCTTGCTGGCATGGAGCCGCTGCTGGTCCACGTAGTGCGCGGCGCTGGCCTGCAGGCCGGCGATCTGCTCGGCTGTGAGCGCGCGCACCACCTTGGCCGGGCGACCGACGATCAACACGCCGTCGGGGAACTCCTTGCCCTCGGTCACCAGCGAGCCGGCGCCCACCAGGCTGTTCTTGCCGATGCGCGCGCCATTGAGCACGATGCTCTGGATGCCGATCAACGAGCCGTCGCCGATGCTGCAGCCGTGCAGCATCACCTGGTGGCCGATGGTGACGTTGGCGCCGACCACCAGCGCCATGCCGTGGTCGGTGTGCAGCACGCTGTTTTCCTGCACATTGCTGTTGGCGCCCAGGCTGATCAGGTCGTTGTCACCACGCAGCACCGCGCCGTACCAGACGCTGGCGTTCTCGCCCAGGCGCACCCGGCCGATCACTTGGGCACTGTCGGCCACCCAGGCGCTGGGGTGCACATCGGGGCTGTCGTCGTCGAGCTGGTGGATGGCCATGGTGGGGGTCTGCTGGAGGGCTTGAGGAACGGCGCAACCTATGATTCTAGGGATGCAGCCATCCCTGACTCTGCGGCCTGCCGCATTGGCCGTGCTGGCGCTGGCCGACCCCGCAGCCAAGGCCGAACAGACCCGCGCGCTATGGCGGGCCTTGGCCGATGGCCGCTTGCAGATCGACAGCGCTGCGGCACTGCAGGCCCCCGCCGGCCTGCCCGGCCGGCCCGCCCTGCCCCGGCTCGTCGAACCGAAGCTGGTGCCGCTGCGCTCACCATTCACCGCCCCCGGCCGCGCCGCGCTGCTGCACGCGGTGTGCCACATCGAGTTCAATGCCATCAACCTGGCGCTGGACGCGGTCTGGCGCTTTGCCGGTCTGCCCGATGCCTATTACCGCGACTGGCTGCAGGTGGCGGCCGAAGAGGCTTTGCACTTCAGCCTGCTGCGCGACCACTTGCACACGCTGGGCCATGGCTACGGTGACTTCGACGCCCATGACGGCCTGTGGCGCATGGCCGAGGCCACTGCGCACGACATCACTGCCCGCATGGCCCTGGTGCCGCGCACGCTGGAGGCGCGCGGCCTGGACGCCACGCCGCCGATGCAGGCCAAGCTGCACCAGGCCGGTGACCTGGCGGCGGTGGCCATCCTCGACGTGATCCTGCGTGACGAGATCGGCCATGTGGCGATTGGCAACCACTGGTACCGCTGGCTGTGCGCGCGCGACGGCCTGGACGCCGAGGCGCTGTACCCGCAGCTGGTGGCGCGGCATGCGGCACCCAGGCTGCGACCGCCGTTCAATCTGGTGGCGCGGCGGGCGGCGGGGTTCAGTGCTGCGGAGCTGGGCGCTCTGCAGACACCGCCGCTGGCTTGAAGGTCAGGCCCGCCCCTCACAAGAAACAGAACCTCCGGCGCGACGGACTGTGGCGGGCGCTCGGCACAGCCTGCGGCAATGGCGCGGCGGCGGCATCCGCTGCTGCATTCGATCAGCCGGGCGGCAAGGCCGAGGCCGTGGGGTCGTTCATGGCTTGGCACGCGAACACACGGGCCAGATCGCGGCATGCGCAGGACGGTGCCCGCGCCTCGCGTGCCAAGCCCTGCCCGACCCCACGACCTCGACCTTGTGCAAGCAGTTGTGGACTTCGGCGAACTGAACCCCCAACTGACTTG
>JANNMP010000531.1:0-2693 GCA_031398015.1 Burkholderiaceae bacterium | reverse complement strand
GCTCGGCCGCCAGCGCCGGGCTGTCAGCACCAGGCCGGGCCAGGCGGATCTGGTCCAGCATCAGGGCGTCGTCGTCTTGCAGCGCCTGGGCCACGAAGCGGCGCCAGGCGCTGTAGGGCCCGCTGCCGGCCAGGCGCAACGGCACCCGCTCGGCCGCCAGCATGGCCTGGCCGGTGCCAAGGCGTTGTGCCGCGCCTTGGCGCACGCTGTCCAGGCGGATGCCCAGCACCCGCGCCTGGTCCACCAGCGCGGCAAAACGTTGCGGCGCGTCGCTGTCGGTCGGCAGGGCCTGCAGCAGGGCGGTGTCGGCGTCCGGGGCTTTGGCAACCACCACCGGGCTGGCCAGGCGCAGGCGTTGCAGGCGGGTTTGCGCGGCTGACGCGGCTTGCGCGGTGTCGGCCTGCCAGCGCGGCGTGAACCACAGCGCCAGCAGCGCAGCGGCCAGCAGCGCTGCCGTGCCCACCGCCGTGGGCAGATGCCGGAGCCAGCGCCTCACTGCGCCCCCTGCACTTTCATCTGCGCCTGCATCTGCGCCTGCATCTGCGCCTTCATCCGCACCAGCGCCTGCGCCGGCTGCGCCGTGAGCGTGAAGCGCTGGCCCTCGGGCACGCGGCTGATGTCGGCCAGCAGCACGGCCTGCCAAGCCGGTTGGCCCAGGTGCTGCAACGCACGCAAGGCCGCAGCGCTGGCCTGGGCCGCAGCGGTGTCGGGCGCCAGGCCCTGCAGGCGCAGCTGGCCGAAGTCGGCCGCGCCGGCCGGGGCGGTCATCTCCAGACCCAGCCAGGTGGTGCCGGGTGCCGCCGCGTCGGCTGCTGCCCACACCGCCTGCCAGGGCCGCGCCAGCCGCTGCTGCCAGAGCAGTGCCTCGGTTTTGCGGGCCAGCAGCTCGGACCGGGCAGCCGGTGCAGGCTGCGCAGTGGCGCTGGCCGGCAGGCTGGCGCGCTGCAGCGCAGCCAGGGCCTGCTGTCGCTGCTGCCACACCGGCTGGCTGTCCAGCACGCTGGCCAGCAGTACCGCCAGACCCGTGGCGCACCAGGCCCAGGCCAGCATGCCGCTGCGCGCCACCGGGCGCAGAAAATCAGGCTGCGGCAGCGCCGGTCTCATGCGCCGTGCCACAGCGCCACGGGCGCGTTGCCATGCAGCGGGCCCAGCGCCACCAGGCCGCCGTCGCCCGCGTCGGCCAGCCACGGCGACACCAGGCCATGCCCCATCACACCAGCCCAAGCCACGCTGGGCAGCGCAGCATGCAAACCTTGCAGGGCAGCCGGGCTGGCGTCGGCCAGGCGCCGCTGCTGCAATTGCGCGAGCCGGCCGCGCGCCAGCGTCAGCAAGGTCACCAGGCTGCCGTCCACCAGCAGCAGCCGGGCGCTGTCAACACTGGCCAGCGGCGGCGCCTGCTGCACCGCCAGCGCCAGCGCCATGCTCCACCATGGCCGCACTTGGCGCAATGCCACGCCGCTCTGGCGCGCACTGGCCTGCAGTGCCTGCAGGTTCAGGCCATGCAGTGCGCTGACACCACGCCGGCCGGCCGCGCGCCAGGCCGTCAAGGGCCATTGCGCGGCGGCCTCACCGTGGTAGTGCTGCAGCAGGGCGCGGGCGTAGTGCAGGCTGGCGGCGTCATCGGCCAGCGGCAGCTGCGGCTGCAGCAGCAGCTCATGCAGCAGCCAGGCCGACAACACCAGCGTGGCGCCATGGCCGGGATGGGACTGGCACCAGGCGTCGAAGCCGGCATGGTGGGCCGGCTGCGGCGCCGCACTTTCGTGCGGCCCGCCACTGCCGCCCCATCGGCCCAACCATCGGCCCAGCCGCCAGCCTGGCAGCGGCCCAAAGTCCCACAGGCCGGCCGGCCCCAGCCACAGCGCATGCGGTGGCGGTTGCCAGGGCTGCATGCGGCGTGCCCATGCGGGCTGCGGCGCGGGCTGCGCCGGGCTGTGCTCAGTCAGCGCCAATGACACGGTCGACTTCCTCCAAGGTTGTGCGGCCCTGGCGCACGGCGGCCAGGGCGGCCTGGCGCAAACTGGGCTGGCCACGCGCCCTGGCGGCCTGCCGCAGCGCCGACAGTGGCGCGCGGCTGCTGATCAGGTCACGCAGGTTGTCATCGAGCTGCAGCAGCTCGGCCACCGCCTGGCGGCCGCGGTAGCCGCTGCCATGGCAATGGGCGCAGCCCAGGCCACGCTGCAGTTGCAGCGGCACCCGCCCGCCCAGGGCGGGGCCGGGTGCGGCATTCAGCGCCGCCAGCTCATCGGCGCTGGCCAACGCCGGCCGCGCACAGCGTGGGCAGACCTGGCGCAGCAGGCGCTGGGCCAGCACCGCGTTCAGCGCCGACACCAGGTTGTGCAAGTCCAGCCCCATGTGGCTGAAGCGGCCGATCACGTCGAGCGCGCTGTTGGCATGCACGGTGCTGAACACCAGGTGGCCGGTGAGCGCGGCCTGCACCGCAATCAACGCCGTCTCGGCGTCACGGATCTCGCCCACCATCACCCGGTCGGGGTCGTGCCGCAGGATCGAGCGCAGCCCGCGCGCAAAGCCCAGACCCTTTTTGTCGTTGACGGGGATCTGCACCACGCGCCAAGATGTCGGTGGCAAAAGCCCGGTAGGCCTCCCGATCCCCCACGTCGAGCTGCACGCTCTGGATGCAGGCGGCCCCCAGGGCCGACGCGACCCGCGCCAGGCCCACCGGATCGATGTCGCAC
>JANNMP010000479.1:0-1807 GCA_031398015.1 Burkholderiaceae bacterium | reverse complement strand
GTTGACCTGAGTGTCGAGGTCGGACAAGTGCGCGACAGTCCGGGGCGCAGGAACGCGCATGCGGCGTCGCTGCGCTTGCAGGCAGCCGAGGCAGCGGTGCTGGGCGACCCGTTTGTACAGGCCATGATGCGCGACTTCGGCGCCAGGATCGTGCCTGGAAGCATTCAATCAACCTGACTATTTGAAAGAGCAACGATGTTCAACAAAGGGCAACTTGCGGGCTTGATGAAACAGGCCCAGGCGATGCAGGACAACCTGAAGAAGGCCCAGGACGAGCTCGCCAGCATCGAGGTGACCGGTGAATCCGGCGCCGGCCTGGTCAAGGTGCAGATGACCTGCAAGCACGACGTGCGCCGCGTCACCATCGACCCCAGCCTGCTGGCCGACGACAAGGACATGCTGGAAGACCTGGTGGCTGCTGCCATCAATGACGCGGTGCGCCGGGTCGAGGCCTCGACGCAGGACTAGATGGGCAAGCTGAGTGCCGGCATGCCGCAGATCCCGGGCATGAAGTTCCCCTTCTGAGTCGCGTTCTGACCGGCAGTGGCTGAACCTTGCCTCGAAGCGCTGGTCGAGGCGCTGCGCCGCCTGCCCGGCGTGGGTGTGAAGTCAGCCCAGCGCATGGCCTACCACCTGGTGCAGCATGACCGCGACGGTGCCCAGCGCCTGGCGCAGGCGCTGCAGACCGCCAGCGTGGCGGTGCAGCACTGCCAGCGCTGCCACACCTTCACCGAGGCCGAGGTCTGCAACACCTGCAGCGATGCCCAGCGCGACGCGCGGCAACTGCTGGTGGTTGAAAGCCCGGCCTACCAGGCGGCGATGGAGCGCAGCGGCAGCTACCGCGGCCTGTACTTCGTGTTGATGGGCCGGCTCAGCCCGCTCGACGGCATCGGCCTGGCCGACATCGGCGTGCACGCGCTGCTGCAACGCGCCGATGACGGCGTGGTGCAGGAGGTGATCCTGGCCACCGGCTTCTCGGCCGAAGGCGAGGCCACAGCCCACGTGCTGGCGCAAGCGCTGCGCGCGCTGGGCCAATCAACCGGCGCAGACGCCCAGCCGCTGACAGTGACCCGCCTGGCGCGCGGTGTGCCGGTGGGCAGCGAGCTGGAATACGTGGACCTGTCCACCCTGGCCCACGCGCTGAGCGACCGCCGTTGACGATCAGCATTGGCGACCGCCGTCAACGGCCGCCACACCGACACCGCCAGCGGGTTCAGTCGGCCTGTCTGCGGCTGCGCGCTGTGACCGGCGGCTTGCTCAGGCGCTTGGCGGCGCCGGCCCTGGCCGGTGGGCGCTCGGCGCCGCGCACCGCCGCTACCCGGGTGGCACGCAGCTTGCTGGCCACCATCACCACCACGGTCTGGCCAGGCTTGAAGCGGCCACCGGCGGCCGTGCCGTTCCAGGCCGCCACCTGCTCGGCACGCAGCCCGTAGCGCCGCGCCACCGCAGCCACGCTGTCACCCTTGCGCCCGGCGCGGAAGCTGACTTTGCGCAGCGGCGGCAGGTCAGGCGCCAGGGCCAGCATGGCATGGTCGGCAATGTGCTCGGCCACGTCGTCGGTGCGGTGTGCGGCACGCGCCACCAGCAGCGTGGACCCGGCCTTCACCAACATGCCCCTGGGGATGTTGTTGACCTCGCGCAACTCGGCTTCGTCCATGCCCACTGCGCGTGCGGCCTCGCCCAGCTTCACCGTCTTTGGCGCCACCCAGGCTGTCCAACTGGCCAGGTTGCCGCGGTGCTGGGTGAGCGCACGCACAAAGCGGTTGGCGTTGTCGTAGGGCAGCAGCACCTGGGGCGTGCCTGCGGC
>JANNMP010000439.1:0-18756 GCA_031398015.1 Burkholderiaceae bacterium | reverse complement strand
GGCGCCATCGTCAAGTACGCCAACGGCATCGTCGATTTCCACTCCGAGCACTGCATCGGCTGCGGCTACTGCGTCAAGGGCTGCCCCTTCGATGTGCCGCGCATCAGCGAGAAGGACAACAAGGCCTACAAGTGCACCCTGTGCTCTGACCGCGTGGGCGTGGGGCTGGAGCCGGCCTGCGTCAAGACCTGCCCCACCGGCGCCATCAGCTTTGGCACCAAGGACGACATGGTGGCCTACGGCAACAAGCGCAGTGAGGAGTTGAAGGAGCGTGGCTTCCAGAACGCCGGCCTGTACAACCCGCAGGGGGTGGGCGGCACGCATGTGATGTACGTGATGAAGCATGCCGACCGCCCCGAGCTGGTCGATCTGCCCAAAGACCCGAGCATCAGCCCGCTGGTGTCGCTGTGGAAGGGCGCGGCCAAGCCGCTGGCCGTGGCCGGCATGATTGGCGCGGTGGTGGCGGGCTTCTTCCACTACATGAAGGTGGGCCCGGTCGAGGAGAAGACCGACGAGAAGGAAGGAGCCTGACATGGCACGTCTGCTGCAGCGTTACAAGGACGGCGACCGCATGAACCACTGGTTCATCGCGCTGATGTTCGTGCTGGCGGCCCTGTCGGGCCTGGCCTTCTTCCACCCCAGCCTGTTCTTCTTCAGCCATCTGTTCGGGGGTGGGTCCTGGGCGCGCATCCTGCACCCCTTCATGGGGCTGTTGATGGTGCTGGGCTTCGGCGGCATGTTCGTGCGGCTGTGGCGCGACAACCTGGTCAACGACGCCGACCGCGAATGGAAGAAGCACATGGGCGACATGCTGCGTGGCGACAAGTCCGGCATGCCCCCGGTGGGCAAGTACAACTATGGCCAGAAGATGGTGTTCTGGGTCATGGTGCTCAGCCTGTTGCTGCTGCTGCTCAGTGGCCTGATGTTCTGGCAGCCCTGGTTCACGCCGTATGTGCCGATTGCGCTGCAGCGCGCAGCGGTGCTGGTGCATGCGGTCTCGGCCGTGCTGCTGGTGGCTGCCATCATCATGCATGTGTACGCCGCCATCTGGGTGAAGGGCACCGTGCGGGCGATGACCCGCGGCACGGTCACTGAAGGCTGGGCACGCGCCAACCACCCGCTGTGGCACCAGGAGATCACCAAGGGCCGTTGAGCCGCCCAAGCGCCTGCACCACCCCCTACGGCCCAGGGTGCCGCCGCAGCGGTGGCACCCTGGGCCTGTCTGCCTGAACTGCACCCTCACCGCCCCGGAAGCCTGCCGATGACCCCCACCGCCACCGTGCGTGTGATGTCGCCTGAAGAAATCATCGCCAGTGCCGGCGCACAGACGCCCTTTCTGCACCTGCCGCAGCGCAGCACCGTGTTCGCCGAGCGCGAGATGCGCCTGCGCCAGTTGGCGCCCGGCCATGCCATGGCCGATTTCCTGCAATTCATGGCCGATCTGGCCCAGGCCCAGCAACGCCAGCTCTCGGCCCTGGGCACGGCTGCCGCCCTGCCCGGCCCCGATGCGGCCGCACTGGACCTTGCCGCCCGCCAGGGCCGGCCACCCATCGTCGCCGCCACCTGGCCGCGTGATGCAGCCTGGCACGGCATGCTGCAGGCCCTGGTGGCCGACCTGGCCCCGCGCGCGCCGGCAGGGGTGCAGCCGGTGCTGGCCCGGCTGGCGGCGGCCGATGCCGACTTTCTGGAGCGCCAGGCCGATGCCTTGCTGCACGGCGTGATGGCCCGTGTCGACCTGGCCTGTGCGCCGCTGGTGGCCGCCGCATTGCAGTGCAACTTCACCCACCTGATGCTGCAGGCACAGCAGCATGCCGGCGGCGGCCAGCCCTTCGGCCGGCTCGATGACGAAACCGTCTGCCCCTGCTGCGGCAGCGCGCCGGTGGCCAGCATCACCCGCTCCGCTGGCGACGCCCAGGGCCAGCGCTACCTGCACTGCGCGTTGTGCAACCTGCAGTGGCACATGGTGCGCATCAAGTGCAGCCATTGCCTGTCGACCCAGGCGCTGGCCTACCAGTCGCTGGACGTGGGAGGCGCCGATGCCGACACCGGCGACGACGCCGAAGGCGAGGCCTCGCGCCGTGCCGCCCAGGCCACGGTGCAGGCCGAGACCTGTGGCGACTGTGGCCACTACCTCAAGATCATGCACACCGACCGCGATCCCTTCGTCGACCCGGTGGCCGACGACCTTGCCAGCCTGACGCTGGACCTGCTGGTGTCCGACACCGGGCTGACACGCCACGGCGTGAACTTCATGCTGTTGTTCGGCGAGCCCGAGCCACCGCCCGACGCCGCCACCCCCGGCGGGCCGCCACCCGACCCCGGGGCCGCCTGATGGACCGGCCCGTGCCATCCGTCGTTGACGGTGCGCCGGCCAGCCCTGCGGCTCAGCCCCAGCACCTGCCTGCCATCGACCGCCTGCTGCGCCAGCCGGCGGTGGCCATGCTGGTGCGGCAGCATGGCCACACGCTGGTGGCCCAGCAGGCGCGCGGGCTGCTCGATGGCCTGCGCACCCAGGCCCTGGCCGGCACCCTGGACAGCGCCGCCGTGTTGCCCGAGGCCCTGGCCGATGCGCTGGCGCAGCGTGTGGCCCAGCGGCTGGCGCCGCGCCTGCAGCGGGTGATCAACCTCACCGGCACGGTGATCCACACCAACCTGGGCCGCGCCCTGCTGGCCGACAGCGCGCTGGCCCACCTGCTGGCGACGATGGCCGGCCCCAACAATCTGGAGTACGACCTGGCCACCGGCGGCCGCGGCGACCGCGACAGCGTGGTCGAAGAGCTGCTGTGCAGCCTCACCGGTGCCCAGGCGGCCACGGTGGTCAACAACAACGCCGCCGCCGTGCTGCTGACCATCGCCGCGATGGCCAGCGGGCGCGAGGTGATCGTCTCGCGCGGCGAGCTGGTGGAGATAGGCGGCGCCTTCCGCATGCCCGACGTGATGGCCAGCGCCGGCGCCACCCTGGTGGAGGTGGGCACCACCAACCGCACCCACCCGCACGACTACGCGCGCGCCATCACCGAGCGCACCGCGCTGCTGATGAAGGTGCACACCAGCAATTACACGGTGCAGGGCTTCACCGCAGCGGTCGACGAGGCCGACCTGGCCCCCATCGCCCATGCCCGCGGCCTGCCGCTGGCCACCGACCTGGGCGCGGGCTCGCTGGTCGATCTGGCGCAGTGGGGCCTGCCGCGTGAGCCGCTGCCGCAGGAGAAGCTGGCCGCCGGTTGCGACATCGTCAGCTTCAGCGGCGACAAGCTGCTGGGCGGCCCGCAGGCCGGCCTGATCGTGGGCAGCCGGGCCGCCATCACCCGCATCCGCCAGTGTCCGATGAAGCGCGCGCTGCGCATCAGCAAGCTGCCGCTGGCCGCGCTGGAGGCCACGCTGATGCTCTACCTGCGCCCCGAGCGGCTCACCCAGGACCTGCCCACGCTGCGCCTGCTCACCCGCCCGGCAGCGGCCATCCGCGCGCTGGCCGCACAGCTGCAGCCGGCGCTGCAGGCCGCGCTGGTGCCGGGTTATGCGGTGGCGGTGGTCGGCCTGCTGGGCCAGATCGGCTCGGGCTCACTGCCGGTGGAGCGCCTGCCCTCGGCCGGCCTGGCCGTCGCGCCGGTGCACAAGAAGGGCGCCGGCCGGGCGCTGGATGCGCTGGCCACCGCGCTGCGCGGCCTGCCGCTGCCGGTGATCGGCCGCGTGGCCGACGACCAGTTGCTGCTCGACCTGCGTTGCCTGGAAGACCCGGCCGCCTTCACCGCCCAGCTGCCCGCGCTGCAGGCGGCGCTGGCCTGAGACCCCGAGAGGCCCATCAGCCATGATCATCGGCACCGCCGGCCACATCGACCACGGCAAGACCACGCTGGTGCGTGCGCTCACCGGCGTGGACACCGACCGCCTGCCCGAAGAAAAGCAGCGCGGCATCAGCATCGAGCTGGGCTATGCCTTCCTCGATGCGCCGGGCGGCGTGCGCATCGGCTTCATCGATGTGCCGGGGCATGAGCGCCTGGTGCACACCATGCTGGCCGGCGCCACCGGCATCGATTTCGCGCTGCTGCTGGTGGCCGCCGACGATGGTGTGATGCCGCAGACCCGCGAGCACCTGGCGGTGCTGTCGCTGCTGGGCCTGCAGCAGGGCCTGGTGGCGCTGACCAAATGCGACCGGGTCGATGCCGCGCGCTTGCAGGCCGTGGCCGCCGAGGTGGCCGTGCTGCTGGCGCCCACACCGCTGGCCGCCGCGCCGGTGCTGGCGGTGTGTGCCCACAGCGGGCAGGGCGTGGCCGAACTGAAGTCGCGGCTGCTGGCCGCGGCCGCCCTGCAACCGGTGCGCACCGGTGCCGGCCAGCATTTCCGCCTGGCCATCGACCGCGCGTTCACGCTCGACGGTGTGGGCACGGTGGCCACCGGCACGGTGCACAGCGGCCAGGTGGCGGTGGGCGATGAGTTGCACCTGGTGCCGGGTGATCGGCGGGTGCGGGTGCGCAGCCTGCATGCGCAGAACCGCGCCGTCGGCCAGGCGCATGCCGGCCAGCGCTGCGCGCTGGCGCTGGCCGGCATCGACAAGGCCTCGGTCGAGCGCGGCCAGTGGCTGGTGGCCGCGCCGTCGGCGGCCAGCACCGACCGGCTGGACGCCGAGCTGGTGCTGTGGCACGGCGAGCCGAAAGCGCTGCGCTCGGGCATGGCGGTGCAGGTGCACCTGGGGGCTGCCGCGGTGCCGGCCACCGTGGCCGTGCTCGATGCGCCGGTGCTGGAGCCCGGCGGCAGCGCGCGGGTGCAACTGGTGTTGCGCCAGCCCATTGGCGCCTGGTGGGGCGACCGCGTGGTGCTGCGCGATGCCTCGGCCTCGCGCACCCTGGCCGGCGGCCGCGTGCTCGACCCTGATGCCCCCGTGCGCTACCGCCGCACGCCGCAGCGCCTGGCCGAGCTGCAGGCCCTGGCCGCGCCCGATGTCGCCACGCGGTTGCAAGGCCTGCTGGCGGTGGCGCCGCAGGGGGTGGACCTGCGCCGCTTTGCCGCCGCCCAGGGGCTGCCGCTGGTGGTGCCGGCCGGTGTGCTGCGCCACACCGATGCGCAGGCCGACCACGCCCTGGGCGAGGTGCAGGCAGCCCAGGCCGCGCAGCGGGTGCAGCAGGTGCTGGCCACGTTCCACGCCAGCCATGCCGAGGAGCGGGGCCCCGATGCGGCCCGCCTGCGCCGCCTGGCCCAGCCGCGCCTGCCCGATGCGCTGTGGCGCGCCCTGCTGGCGCAGTTGCAGGCCCAGGGCGTGCTGCGGGTGCAGGGTGCGTTTGTGCACCTGCCCGAGCATGGTGTGCGCCTGTCGGCCACCGAAGAGCGGCTGGCCCAGAAGGTGGGCACCAAGCTGCTGGCGGCGGGCTTCGAGGGCGCCTGGGTGCGCGACCTGGCCCGCGACAGCGCCGAGCCCGAGCCCCTGATGCGGGTGACGCTCGCCCGCCTGGCGCAGCGCGGCGAGCTGTACCAAGTGGTCAAGGACCTGTACTACCCGCCGGCCACCCTGGCCCGGCTCACGGCCATCGCCCGCGCGGTGGCGGCCGGGCGCGGCGGCGAGGTGACGGCGGCGGCGTTTCGCGATGCCACCGGGCTGGGCCGCAAGCGGGCCATCCAGCTGCTGGAGCATTTCGACCGCATCGGTCTGCTGCGCCGGGTGGGCGACGTGCACCGGCTGCGCGCGGACAGCCGCTTGTTCGACGAGGTGGCCGCATGAGTGCAGCGGTGCCGCGACCCAGGTTTCTGGAGGGGAAACGATCCTGGTGGGTCGGCCGGGCTTCAAACCCGGTGGGGGGCGCCATGCGCTCCTGGGTGGGTTCGACTCCCATTCCCCTCCGCCATCAACGGCGTCTTGCCTGCTGCGCGGGTGGATCTTGGACTTGCGACGGCAATACGCCGTTGATGGCCCGCTTCGGGGGCTGGGGATGAAAGTTGCCGGGTTTGAGTTTCCTGACGACCTGTTCTTTCATGTCGAGCACCAGGTGTGGGCGCGTTTGCATGGCGATGGCTCGGCCACGGTGGGCATCACGGCACTGGGCATCGAGCTGGCGGGTGGCGAGGTGTTCATGTGCCGGCCCAAGACCGTGGGCACGGTGCTGGTGCAGGGGCAGGGCCTGGCGGTGGTGGAGCTGGCCAAGGCCATCGTCTCGGTCAAGTCGCCGGTGGCCGGTGCGGTGCTGGCGGTCAACCCGCTGCTGGCCGCAACGCCCGAGCGGGTGCATGCCGATCCCTTTGGCAGCGGCTGGCTGGCCAGGCTGGCCTTGTCGGCGTGGCCGGCCGATCTGGCAGCGCTGGTGCATGGCGAGGCGGTGGCTGCCCCCATGCAGCACCACGCCTGGCTGCACCGGCAGGCCGAGCGGCCCGCCGGTGGGCAGGGCGGGGCATGAGCGGCGGCAACGCCGAGCAGCCGGCGGCCGGCGTCGCGCTGCTGCTGTGGGCCGCCGACCCCGACGACCCACAACGCCTGGCCACGCCGTTTTTCCACGCCGCAGCCGCCGCCGCGCTGGAGCTGCCGGTCGAGCTGTACTTCACCGCGCGCAGCGTGCACCTGCTGGTGCCAGGTGTGGCCGCCGGCCTGCGCGCATCGGCGCGGTTCGACAAGACCATCCTCGATGCCATGCGTGAGGCCCATGGCCATGGTGCGCGCTTTTACGCCTGCACCGACGCCTTGCACGCCCAGGGCCTGGCCGGCCGGCCGCTGATTGCCGAATGCAGCGGCCACGGCGGGGCGCTGCAGTTCATGGTCCGCGCGGGCGACTTGCGCTGGCGCACCCTGGTGTTCTGAACCCGCGCGCCTGGCTGCCTGTCGGCGCGGTGCGGGCAGCGGCCTTTGGCGCCGCGCGCTGTGGCCATGCTGCGGCTGGCCGCGGCCGTGGTGGCTAAGTGAGTCTTAAGCCTGCACCGCCCACAGTGCCGTCGGGCTGCCTGCCCGACCCCACGGCGCCCCGCGTTGCCGGTGCACCGCTCAGCCGTGTCGCCGCTGGGGCGTATCGAACCCACCTCCAAGGAGCTGACACCATGAAAGAAATCACATCTGTTCGCCGCCGCACGCGCGCGGCTCGCACCCTGGGCGCCGCCTTGCTGGCGGGCGTGCTGGGCGCGTCGGCGCTGGCTGCGGTGGTCCCGCTCAAGGACGCCCGCATGAAGATCGAACTCAACGCCACCGACGGCGACGTCGGCATCCAGTTGTTCATCGACGCCGACCCCTGGAAGACGATGGAGGTGTTCGATCCGATGGGCATCCGGGTGTTCAGCGCCCTGACCAGCGGCCGGGTCGGGCTGCAGGGCGGCACCGAGTTCTTCATGGAGAGCGCCGAACCCAGCTTCAGCCAGCTGAGCCTGGCCGCGTTTCTGCAGCGCTTTCCGGTGGGTGATTACCGGGTGCAGGGCGAAGGCATCAACGGCGACACGCTGCTGGGCAGCGCGCGCTTCACGCACAACATCCCCCAAGGGCCGCAGTTGTTGGCGCCGGCCGAGAATTCCGAGCTCGACCCCAACCACGCCGTGCTGCAGTGGGGTGCGGTGCCGGCACCGAATGGCAGCCCCATCGTTGGCTACCAGGTGCTGGTGGTCAAACCCGACTCAGGCATCGCGGCCATCCCCAAGATCGTGCTCGACATCATGATGCCGGCCACGGCCACCCGCCTGGCGATTCCCGGCGGCTTCCTGCTGCCTGACTCAGCGTACGAGTGGGAGGTGCTGGCGATCGAGTCCGGTGGCAACCAGACGCTGTCGGTCGGGCACTTCGAGACCTCGATGATTCCCGAGCCATCGACCTATCTGTTGCTCGGGCTCGGCCTTGCGGTGGTGGTGACCACGGCCAGGCGGCGCATGCACTCGGCCTGAACGCTCGTGCGGTCCCGGCGCGCCCGGTCTGGCCGCGCCGATGCCAGGTCCGCGCGCTGAACAGGCCGGCCGGGTCGGCAGCAGGTGGCGGCCTATCATGCCGCCATGCTGTTGTTGCGACTGCCGTTGGCCTGCCCTGCACTGCAGTTGTGGCCGCTGTTTGCTGCGGCGATGGCCGGCCTGCTGGTGCTGTCGTCGCCGGCCGCGCAGACCGTGCAGCAGGTTGAGGTCGCCGGCCGGGCCTTTGCCGCCAACGGCGACGAGGTTCGCCCTGGTGTCAGCGTGATCCGCGCGGCTGAGCTGGCGCGTTTCGGCATCACCAGCGCCGAGCAGGCGCTGCGCCGCATTGCCGCCAACCAGTCGGGGCAAGGTTTGAGCCAGGGCGTGGGCGAGTTCACCGGCGGCATTGCCGAAGCCGACCTGCGCGGTTTGGGCGCCGACAAGACCCTGGTGCTGCTGAACGGCCGCCGCCTGGCCAACCATGCCTACGACGCCAGCGCGGTGGACCTGCACGCCATCCCCATGGCGGCGGTGGACCGCATCGAGGTGCTGCGTGAAGGTGCCTCGGCGCAGCACGGCAGCGGCGCCATCGCCGGTGTGGTCAATTTCATCCTGCGCCGCGACCTGGTGGGTGTCGAGGCCTCGGCGCAGGCCGAGCAGGCGCAGGGGCCGGGTGCTGCCAGCCGGCGGCTGTCCATCGCCGCCGGCCTGGGCGCTGCGGGCGCTGAGGGCTGGCAGGCGTTGCTGGCGCTGGACCTTCGCCAGCAGCAGGCCCTGGCCGGCGCCGACCGGGCTTTCGCCAGCCCTGGCACGCCGACTGCGCCCACACGTGGCACCAGTTTTCCCGGTGATCTGGACGGTTTTGAGCCCAGCTTCGCTGCCGGCTGTGCGCCGCCACGTTCGCTGCCCGATGCTGCGCGCGGCGCCTGTCGCCACAACTTCATGCGCGAGGTCGACCTGATCCCGCGCAACCACCAGGCCACGCTGCTGGGCCAGGCCCAGGGGCTGCTGGGTGCCGGCCACCGCGCCAGGCTGGAGGCCCTGCACGCCCAGAACCACAGCCGCAACCGCGACACCCCCACGCCTGCCACCATGGTGCTGCCCGACAGCAGCCCGTTCTGGATCGCCGGCCGGCCGAGCCGCGCGTTCGATGGGTTGGGCAACGGGGCAGTCGTCAACTGGCTGATCGCACCCGCTGGCCAACGCACCCACGCCACGCAGGCCACGGCGCAGCGGCTGCTGGCCGCGCTGGACGGGCCGCTGGGCGCCTTCAACTACAGCGCGGCGCTGAGCCAGTCGCGCAGCACCGTGCACGACAGGCTGGTGCGCGGACACCTCGATGCCTGGCGTGTGCAACAGGCCTTGCTCGACGGCCGCTTGAACCCCTTCGGTGCGCAGACCGTGGCTGGCCAGGCCGCGTTGCAGGCCAGCCAGTTGACAGGGCCGCTGCTGCAGGCGCGTGGTGATGTCACCAGCGTCGACGCCCGCATCGGCGGCGACTGGCTGCCCCTGGCCGGCGGTGCGCTCGCGGTGTCGCTCGGCATCGAAGCCCGGCGCGAGGACTTCCGCTACCGGCTCAGCCCCAGCGCCGCCTTGCTGGTCGATCCGGCGCTGGAGTTTGCGAGCGATGTGCGCGGCCAACGCCAGGTGCGCGCCGTGCTGGGCAACGTGGTAGCGCCGCTCACGCCGGGCCTCACGCTCAACCTGGCGGCGCGGCAAGAGCACGCCAGCGACAGTGGCCGCGTGCGCAGCCTCGGCCTTGGCCTGCACTGGCGCCTTGTTCGCAGCCTGCAGCTGCGCCTGTCGGCCAGCGGCGACTACCGCGCACCGACGCTGTACGAGGTGCATGCCCCATGGCGGCTGGAGCAGACCGGCGCCGACCATGATGACCCGCTGCTGTGCCCCGGCGGCGTGGCGGCCGATGGGTTGGACGAAGCGCTGGTGTGCGCGCGCCCATTCGGGCAGCGCACCGGCGGGCCAGTGGCCGCGGGCGCGGGCGCTGCGGCGTTGCGCCCGGAGTCGTCACGCCACGCGCTGCTGGGCCTGCGCTTCGGGCCGGCCAGCGGCTGGTTGATCGGCATCGACCTGTGGCGCCTGCACCTGCGTGGCGTCATCGACACGCTGTCCGACCATGCCGTGTTCGACGACCCGCAGCGCCACGGCCAGCGCATCGTGCGATGCAGCCAGCTGGCGCCGGCCGAGCGCGACCAGCACGCTGACTGCCTGAACGCCACCGGCGCCGACCTGATCGCCTACATCAACACGCCGATCCAAAACCTCGGCGGCGTGAAGGCGCAGGGCCTCGACCTGTCGCTCGCCTGGGCCTCAGGCCCCACACCCCAGGGCCAGTTCGGTATCACCTTTGAGGCCAGCCGCATCACGCGCCACGACCACCAGCTGGAAGCCGGCAGGCCCTACATCCCGAGTGTGGGCCGGTTCGCGGGCGACATGCCGGTGCTGCGCTGGCAGCACCTGGCGCAGGGCACCTGGCAGCGTGGTGGCTGGGCGCTGGCACTGTCGCAACGCTTCAAGTCGGGCTACCGCGACCAGGACGGCGTGCGCCGGGTCGGCAGCTACGCCCTGGTGGATGCCTCGGTGGTCTACACCGGCGTCCCCGGCCTGAGCCTCGGTGCAGGTGTGAACAACCTGTTCAACCGCGCACCGCCCTACACCGCCCAGGACGCGACGCTGCAGCGCAACCATGACCCGCGCCTCACCGATCCGGTCGGCCGTGCGGTGTTTCTGCGCGTTGCACACACCTGGCCTTGACCCAAACCGGAAGCAAAGTCGCAGTTTGCTGCGCCCCGAAGCCGGCATTGGACCGAACGCGATTTGCCGGTTGACGCCGTCGCCTGTTGCCACAGATCGAGCCGTGCCTTCAGAGGGTCAGCGGCGAGCACGGGGCCCGCTTTGGCGACGTGCATCGGCCACTGCGTACGCTGCCGCACAGACGGGGGGTGCGCGGTTGGGCAACGTTGATCGATGACCGTTTTTTCCCGCCACCGCAGTCGCGGCCGTCGCATCCGGTGACGCCTCAGCCATGAGCGCGTACCAGGGTTTGCGGATGTTCAGCCATGTCGTGCTCGGCTTGATGTCGGCCGGCATCGTCTACGCGGCCTGCATCGCCGTCACCTACTGGACCGGCATCAGCGTCTGACGCTGCGAGCCCATTGATGAACAAGCGACAGGCCAGGCTCTTCGCGATCGGCTCGACGGTGGTGGCCACGCTGGTTTTCCTGGGGCTGACCATCGACAGCCACCGGCAGTTCCCCAAACTGACCAACGCACAGAACATCACGCCGGCCGTCACGCACGGCAAGGATGTCTGGCACAAGAACAACTGCATCAACTGCCACACCTTGTTCGGCGAAGGGGCCTACTACGCGCCCGACCTGACCAAGATCGCGCAGCACCGTGGCGCCGCATATCTGCAGGCCTACCTGAAGGACCCGTCGAAGTTCTACGACGAGCAGCGCCACCGGCGGCTGATGCCCAAGCAGGACATGACCGACGTCGAGATCGCCGACCTGGTGTCGTTCCTCGACTGGGTGAGCAAGGTGGACAACCAGGGCTGGCCGCCGCGGCCGATCCTGGTGACGGGCGCGGGCATCGGGCCGATGGGGGCACTGCACGCGGGCCAAACGGCGGCTGGGCCCGCGACACCGCCAGGACCACCACCCGCTGTTGCGGACAAAAACCCGATTGCGCTGGGCGAGGCCGTGTTCAGGGCATCGACCCCTGCTTGCACGGCCTGCCACTCGCTGGTGCCGGGTGCCCAGATGGCCGGGCCGTCGCTGGCGGGCGTGGCCACACGCGCACAGCAGGCTGTCGGGTCGGCCGACTACAAGGGCCAGGCGAAAGACGCATCCGCCTACCTGCGCGAAGCCATCGTGCAGCCCAGTGCACATGCGGTCGCGGGCGCCATGTACTCGGCCAACGGGGTGTCGTTCATGCCCGCCACCTACGGCAAGGACCTGACGCCCGACCAGATCGACCACCTGGTTGCCTACCTGGCGACGTTCAAGTAGTCCGGCGCCCGCCTCGAGGAATCACGCCATGCGCTACAGGTCTCAAACGGTTGCCTACTGGTACTTCGCCGTCGCAATGGTGCTGTTCGGCCTGCAGCTGGTGTTCGGTCTGTTGTCGGCCGCCAAGTACCTGGGGCCCGACCCATTGCTCTACATCCTGCCCTTCGATGTCACCAAGGTCATCCACACCAACCTGCTGATCGTCTGGGTGCTGACCGGTTTCATGGGGGCGACCTACTGGCTGGTGCCCGACGAATCACGCGCCGAGCTGTACAGCGTCAAGCTCGCCTACCTGCAACTGGCGCTGTGGACGCTGATGGGCGTGACCGCCGTGGTCGGCTATCTGTTCCGCTACGGCACCGGCAACAAGCTGCTCGAACAGCCCCTGCCGCACAAGATCGTCATCGTGATCTGCATGCTGCTGTTTCTCTACAACATCGGCATGACGATCTGGAAGTCAAAGCGCTTCACCACCACCGAAGGCGTGTTGGTCCTCGGCCTGGGCCTGGCGGCGGTGCTGTACCTGCCGGCGCTGCTGGAATACGAGAACTACACGGTGGCCATCTTCTACCGCTGGTGGACCATCCACCTGTGGGTCGAAGGCGTGTGGGAAATGATCCAGGGTGGCTTCCTGGCCTATCTGCTGATCCGCCTGTCGGGCGCTGACCGCGAGGTGATGGAGAAGTGGCTGTACGTGATCGTCGGCCTGGTCTTCATCGCCGGCATCCTGGGCACCGCGCACCACTACTACTGGGTCGGCGTGCCGGCGTACTGGCTGCCCATCGGCGGCATCTTCAGTGCGCTGGAGCCCGCCGCGCTGGTGGGCATGGCGATCTACGCCTATTCGGCCATGCGCCGATCCGGCATGTCGCACCCCAACACCCTGGCGCTGCACTGGACGCTGGGCAGCGCCGTGTTCACGCTCTTCGGCGCCGGGCTGCTGGGGCTGGCCCACACCTTCCCCGATGTCAACAAGTGGACCCACGGCACGCTGATCACCGCCATGCATGGCCATGCCGCTTTTTACGGGGCCTACGCGATGATCACGCTGGCGATGATCAGCTTCGCCCTGCCGGCTATGACGCCCGGGCGGTCCGAGCAGGGCAGCAGCATCGGCTACTGGTCGTTCTGGCTGCAGATCGGCGGCATGTTCGGCATGACCTTGTCGTTCGCCACTGCCGGCATCGGGCAGGTCTATCTGGAGCGCATCCTTGGCATGGGCTACCTGGACGCGCAGTTGAAGATCCAGGTGCACTTTGTGATGCTGGTGGTCACCGGGTCGATCTTCGCCATCGGCGTGGGCCTGTTCATCTACGACTTCTTCCGCCATGCGCCACGTTTCGAGGTCGACGACGGCCAGAAGCCGGCCCCGCGGCCGGGCATGGCGTCTGTCGTGACCCCCGCCCAGGCGTGACCGCCTGGGTGCCACCGGACCGCGAGCCGTACTACCTGCCGGCCGGCGACGAAGTCGCGATCTTCCAGCAATGCCACGGCCGCGGCCTGTCGGTGATGCTCAAAGGCCCCACCGGTTGCGGCAAGACACGGTTCGTCGAACACATGGCCTGGCGGCTGAAACGCCCACTGGTGACGATCTCCTGCCATGACGACCTGACGGCCAGCGACCTGATCGGACGCTTTCTCATCCGCCACGACGGCACGGCCTGGCAGGACGGGCCGCTCACACGCGCCGTGCGCGAAGGCGCACTGTGCTATCTGGACGAGGTTGTCGAGGCGCGCCAGGACACGATGGTCGTGCTGCACTCGCTGACAGACCACCGGCGCTTCCTGCCGATCGACAAGACCGGCGAGACGATCACCGCCGCACCAGGCTTCCAGCTCATCGTGTCGTACAACCCGGGCTACCAGCGTTTGCTGAAGGACCTGAAGCCCAGCACCCGGCAGCGCTTCGTGGCGCTGGATTTCGATTTCCCACCGGCGCCGCAGGAGGCGGCAATCATTGAGCGCGAGGCTGCCACCGACCATGCGACCGCGGTGGCCCTGGTCACGTTGGGTCGGCGGCTGCGCGGTCTGCGCGACCGGGGTCTGGCGGAAGTGCCGAGCACGCGGCTGCTGATCGCCGCTGCGGGCCTGGTGGCCAGTGGCATCGGCGTGCGCCAGGCCTGCTACAGCGCCATCGTCTCGCCCTTGTCCGATGACGAATCTCTGGTTGGCGCGATGCGTGACCTGGTCGACGCCACCTTCGTCTGAACGCAGTCAACGCTCAGAAAGACGGGCATGGCCGAAGCCGAAGACGTCATCACCGATGCGGCGCTGCATGCGACGAAATTCGTCCAGGGCATGTGGCGACGGCACCGTGCCCAAACGGCCCCAACGCCCAACCTCGCGCTGACAGACGTCGCGCAGCGCCTCGACCTGCTCATCGTGGCCGTGTTCGGCCGCGCCTGCCCTTTGCGCACGGCCCAGGCGCCGGCACGCGCCACCTTGCTTGCGAAAACCTTTCGGCGACAGGACCGTCCCCGCGTGCAAGGCGCAATCCCGGCCACCGACGGCACCCACATCTGGCTGCCGGCCGAGACCGGCCTGAGCGATGCGGCGCTGGCGCTGGAGCGGTTTCGCACCATGGCGCTGCAGCAGGCGATGCGTGTGGTGCGGGGCAGCGCGGCCGGCGCGGGCAGCGACGCCACGCCGCTGGAGCGTGATTGTTACTTGCTGTTCGAGGCCCAGGCCGCCGACGCGGTATTGGCACGGCTGCTGCCCGGCATGATCGTGCCGCTGAACGCCTTGCGGGCCGCTGCGCTGAGCGCGCGTCCAGCGATGTCGAGTTTTCCTGCAGGGCGCCAGCCGCTCGAAGCCAGGGTGCGTCGCCTGATGGTCACCCCGAGCCTGGCGCGTGGCACTGACGCGCTGTGCAGCGCATCGCCCGAGACATCCAGGCAGATGGCGCGCGCCCTGGCGAATGAACTCCTGCGCGATGCATCGGCGGCCGGTCAGCTCGGAGCCCAGCCCTTGTTCAAGGATTGGTGGACCGGCGAACTTCTGGCGCCAGGCACCGCGTCGGCACATGCGATTGACAGCGGCAACGCATCCGACCCAGCAACGGCAGACCCCACCCGCAGCGCGCGCCTGGCGCGCCAACCGAAGGTGCGCGAGGCACCGGACGACGAAGACGACGCCCGACAGGGTGCCTGGATGATCCAGGCCTCGGCGCCGCATGAAGTCGCCGAGGATCCCTTCGGGCTGCAGCGCCCCACCGACCGGGATACCGAAACGGCAGCCGACGAATTTGCCGAGTCACTCGCCGAACTCGAGCAGGCGCGACTCGTTTCGAGACCCGGTCGGCCGAAGGAGGTGCTGCTGTCTGACGACCCACCCGAAGGGCGGACGAAACACGGCGGCGGCGAGGGCACCGGCGGGTCGGAACACATCCGTTATCCCGAATGGGACCACCGAATACAGGCTTACAACGACGCTGGCGCCATCGTCCGCTTGCTGCCGGCCGTTGATGGCCCACAGCCCTGGGTGGACAGCACGCTGGCCGAGCATCGCTCGATGCTGGACGTGATCCGGCGGCGTTTCGAGATGCTGCGCGGACAGCGCACGCCGCTGCGCCGACAATTCGATGGCGACGATCTCGATCTGGAGGCCTGCATCGACGCGCGGGCTGACCTGCAGGCGGGGCATCCGATGGCGCAGGCGCTCTACAGGTCGCAGAAGCGAGCGAGGCGCGACATGGTCATTCTGCTGTTGATCGACATCAGCGGCTCGACCGACGGGTGGGTCTGCAGCGGCCGGCGCGTCATCGATGTCGAACGCGAGGCGCTGCTGCTGGTGTGCATCGCCCTGGGTGCGATGGGTGAACCGTACGCCGTGCAGGCGTTCTCCGGCCACGGTCCGCGGTCAGTGTCGGTGCGCACCCTCAAGCGCTTCGACGAGACTGACGGCAACCAGGTCGCCAGGCGCATTGCGGCGCTCGAACCCGAACAATACACGCGCGCAGGCACCGCGATCCGCCATGCCAGCGCAACGCTGATGCGGCAGCCCGCCTCGCAGCGTTTGCTGCTCCTGCTGTCCGACGGCAAGCCCAACGATGTCGATGTCTACGAGGGCCGCTACGGTGTCGAAGACATGCGGCGCGCCGTCATCGAGGCCAAGCTGCAGGGCATCGCGCCGTTCTGCCTGACCGTGGACCGGCACGCCGCCGGTTATCTTCCAGGCGTTTTCGGGGCCAACCAGTACGCCTTGTTGGCGAAGCCCTCGATGCTGCCAACCGCGTTGCTCGACTGGATGCACCGGCTGGTGCGAGCGGGATAGTGCGTATTTGTCCGGACGACCAAGCCAGTGACAACGCTGACCCCAGCGTCACCCGACGTCGGTCGGTGGTTGCGAAGGCAGCCTGCTTCCAGCACAGGTTCCACGATGGGCTGCAATACGCAACATCCGCATCGTCGGTCGCACAGCGCCGGCTGGTGTTCATTGCCGCGCGGCTTTCGCTGAGCTTGAAGTTGCTCTTGTTCGCCGAGACGCCCAAGTTGCGCGCCTGCCGGTGTGGTGCCCGCGTCGATGCGCGTCGGCGGTGCAGCGTCTTGAAGCGCCCGCTTCGGCGGGCACTTCTGCGATCAACGGCTGCTGCACTGGGGCGCCATCATCGTCAGCAGGAGGCAAGCGCTCGGCGGCGCTGGGCTGCGGCATCCGGTCGAGCTCGACGGGCTGCGCCGCCACGCGCAGCGAGGCTGGCGAGTCAGCGTGCCCGCAGGGCTGGTTCCAACAGTCACCCGTTCATCAGCACCGCTGTGATGTGAGCTCCGGCCGGGCCGTCGCCCAGCGCGGCGATCATCCAGTCAGCATCCACGAAGCCGCCGTCCAGTCGCAACGGGCCATGCACGATGACGTAGAGCTGTGTGCCTGCCGAAAGCGCAAAGGGACCGTTGCGGCCGCCGCCGGGCAGGTAGACAAAGTCGCCGCGGTTCAGCGAGCCGCGCTCGAATTGCATTTGCCCGGCCTCTACGAACACCTCGAGCCCGCCGCTTTGCTTCAACGCCGGGATCGTGGCGCTCTTCGCGGCGCGCAGCAGCAAGGTGCACTTGTCGAAGCTGCGGTCCACATCGAGGAGCTTGAAGTCGAGCCCGGGCACCGCCCACGGCGTCCACGCGAGATGGCGTGCGCGAACCAGTGAGGAGCCGTCGGGAAACACATAGGAGCCCGACGGGCTGGCGTCGGTCTGAGTCAGCGCGTTCATGCTGTGGCCTCGATCAGGTTGCGGGTGCGCACTGCCGACGGCAGATGGGTGTGCAGCCCGTGCTGCTCTGCCAGCGCAAAGTAGAAGTTGTTGTCGATGACGCCGGCCAGTTGGCCCTGTTCATCCAAGCCATGCAAGGTGCCGTAGTTCATGCCAAACAAGACCAACCCCTGCTCGCCGGTCTTGGGCACGTGGGCGATGCCACCTTGCTCGCAGAGGTAGTCGCCAGCCTCGCCCCCGCCGTGTTCGTAGACAAAATCGCCTTCCAACAGATAAGCCTCGGCGTCGCCGAGGTGCTCGTGCTTGCCGAGCGGCGTGTTCGGGTCGACCTTGATCATCAAAGTGGTCTTGGCGTGCGACATGTCCATGTGCAGCACCTTGCAATAGGTGCCGGGAGCCGCCCACGGCATCCAGGCCATCTGTTCGGTGCGCACGATGACCGCGCCGTCTGCGAATCGTTTGCTGACCTCGGCATCGCCGATGCGCTCGGCTTGCTGATCTGGTGAACTGCTCATCTTGTCTCCTCGATTGAACGGGCGAATGCCGCCCGCTGTTGAAAGCATAGGCAAGACCGGCGGGCGCGTGGGCACCTCCGCGCATAACATGTTTGTTTTCGGACTGCGCATCAATTTTTGTCACTCCTTCGTCCCGCAGCGTCGCAATGAATCATTGCCCTGTGCCTTCTTTGCGCGACGCACCCTGCGGCGCCGTAGCCGATGTCGGCCGCGCCACCCATTCGGTGCCTTCGCAACTGGCGCTCAGCGCCAGCGGCGAGTTGGCGGTGGCCCGCTGGCACAACCCGGTGATCACTGCTCCTCTCGATCCGCCCGACCGACACCTGCTGATCTTTCATGAGCGGGGCTCCACGGCCGTCGAGGGCCGCATCGGCTTGCTGCGTGGGCATGGCAGCCGCATCGGCAGCGTGACAATGGTGCCGGCTGGCGTGCCCAGCCAATGGCGCTTGCACGGCGCTTGCGACGTGATTCACGTGTACCTGCAACCCTCACGACTGCGCAGCGCCGATGGTGTCGTCCGGGATTTGGCCCCGACCTTCGCACGCCAGGATGGGTGGCTGCAGAACTGGTTTGCACTGCTGTCCAGCCATATGACAATGTTGCAGCGCCATGGCGATGCGCTGCCTTCGTTGCTTGCCGACGAGTTCGAGAGCCTGCTCGTGTCTCACTTGTTGAGTAGCCCGCTGCCTGCAAACATCCCGCGCGGCGGACTGCCCGGCAATGCGATGCGGCGCATCGACGACTTCCTGCGTGAACGGCTGAGCGCCGAGTTTCGGCTGGCCGACCTGGCGGCACTGACGCACCTGTCCGCCGGCCACTTCATTCGGGCTTTCCGACAGACGGCAGGCTGCACGCCCTGGCAATACGTCCTGGACCAGCGGCTCGAAGCGGCGGCCAGGTTGCTGCTGCAGGGAATGACTGCCGCCGATGTGGCGCGAAACGTGGGCCTGGGCAACGCTGCCCGCCTGAGCCGATTGTTTCGCGAGCGGCGCGGCGTGGCCTTGAGCAGCCTTCTCAGGCCCCAGGACAGGCGTGTGAGCGCTGGCCAGGAACCGCGTCTATTCGCTGATGAGGCGGCGGAAGTGATCTTGAGCTGATGGACCGGTGAGTTCGAGGGGTTGCGCCTGCCCGGCCGATGACGTGGGCGCCATGCCAAGGCGGTCAACGTGGATCA
>JANNMP010000403.1:0-3293 GCA_031398015.1 Burkholderiaceae bacterium | reverse complement strand
GCAATGGCCATATCCTGCTGAAGCACGCGGCGCTCCGGTTTGACTTCGGTGCGCGACAGGCACACCAGCACCGCGCTGCAGCCCCGCAGCGCCTCGCGGATGCCAACGTCGTAGCCCACGCCGCTGCGCAGGCCCTGGATGCCATGGCGGGCGATGAAGGCGTCATCGAAGTTGAAGTGCGAATCGCCCGCGCCGGGGCGGTCCAGCCACAGGCGCACGCCTTCGATGGCCAGTGCATGCACCAGGGGCTTGACGCGCGCCAGCTTGTCGGGCGCCGCATGGCTGATGAAGACGAAGCTCACGGGTGGTTCACGGTTCTGCTGCGGTGTCGAACCATCATCGCACCCGGCGCGCGCGCAGCAATCCGGCGGCGCCTGGCCCGGCACTGGCCGCTACGATGTGCTCTGCCTCTCCCGACGATCGGCCTCCATGCAAGCCCTGCGCGTGCACGCCTTCGAGCAGCCGCCCCAGCTCGACACCCTGCCCACCCCCATCCCCGGCCCGGGGCAGGTTCGGGTCAACGTGCAAGCCTGCGGCATCTCGTTCTTCGACCTGCTGATCGCCCGTGGCGGCTACCAATGGCGGCCGCCGTTGCCGTTCACGCTGGGCAGCGAATTTGCTGGTGTGGTCGACGCGCTCGGCCCAGGCACCGAGGGCCGCTTCCAGATCGGTGACCGGGTCGGCAGCTCGCTGTCGATCGGCGCCTGGGCGCAGCAGCTGTGTGCACCGGCCGACGCACTGCACCCGGTGTCACCGCAGGCCGCCATCGACGAGGCGGCGGTGTTGTTCATGCCGTACGGCACCGCGCTGTACGCGCTGCGCGAGCGCGGTGGCTTGCAGGCCGGTGAGACCGTGCTGGTGCTGGGCGCCACCGGCAGCGTGGGCGCGGCGGTGCTGCAGGTGGCCAAAGCGCTGGGCGCGCGGGTGATCGGCGCGGCAAGCGGTGCAGCCAAATGCGCTGCGGTGCAAGCGGCCGGCGCTGATGCAGTGGTGGACTTGGCCGCTGCCGACTGGAAAGACCAGGTCAAGGCCCTGGCCGGCCCGGGTGGCGTGGATGTGGTGGCCGACCCGGTGGGCGGCGCCGCCACCGACACCGCCTTCCGCACCCTGGGCTGGGGTGGGCGCCTGCTGGTGCTGGGCTTTGCCAGTGGCCAGATCGGCAGCCTGCGGGCCAACCTGGGCATCGTCAAAGGCGCGGCGATGGTGGGCGTGGATTTGCGCCAGTTCCGTGAACGTGAGCCCGCCGCCGCGCGCCGCTTGATGTTGGACGTGGCGGCGCTGCATGCCGGCGGCCGCATCCAGCCGCTGATCAGCGCACGCTGGCCGATGGCCGACCATGCGCAGGCGTTTGCCCAGGCAGGCGACCGCGCCACCGTCGGCCGGGTGCTATTGCTGCCCTGAGCCTGCAATTGCCGGTCAGCGCAACAGCCTGAAGTACGTGCGCAGGTTGTCGACAAACAGCGCCGGTTGCTCAAAGGCGGCAAAGTGCCCGCCCTTGGGCATCACCTGCCAATGGCGGATGTCGGTGTAGCCCGCGTCCATCCAGCGCCGCACCGGCGGCACGATCTCCTTGGGGTACACCGCCACGCCGGTGGGGATGGTCACTGCCTTGGCCGCGCGCTTGCCGGCGCCGAATCGCTCCCAGTACAGCCGCGCCGACGAGGCAGCCGATGCCGTCACCCAGTACAGCATCAGGTTGTCGAGCAATTCGTCGCGGTGCAGGATGTTCTCGGGGTCGCCATCACAGTCGGTCCAGGCCCAGAACTTCTCCAGGATCCAGGCCGCCTGGCCGGCGGGTGAATCGGTGAGTGCATAACCCAGGGTCTGCGGCCGGGTGGCTTGCTGCTTTGAATAGCCTGCGTCCCAGTCGCGGTAGAACTTGGCGCGTTGCAGCGCGTGCAGTTCGTCGCTGGTGGGTGCATCGCCCGTGTTGCCCGCTGGCGGCCCAGCGCCCATCGCCAGCGTGATGTGGATGCCCAGGCAGTGCGCCGGGTCCAGTGCGCCCAGCGCGCTGGTCACCGCCGCGCCCCAGTCGCCACCCTGCGCGGCATAGCGGCCATGGCCCAGGCGCTGCATCAATGTGGCCCAGGCGGCGGCAATGCGGTCCACCCCCCAGCCGGTGGCCTGCGGCTTGGCCGAGAAGCCGAAGCCAGGCAGCGACGGGCACACCACATGGAAGGCGTCGGCCGCATCGCCACCAAACGCCGTGGGGTCGGTCAGCGGGCCGATGACTTTCTGGAACTCCACCACCGAGCCCGGCCAGCCATGCGTCAGCAGCAGCGGCATGGCGCCGGCATGCGGCGAGCGCACCTGCAGGAAGTGGATGTCCAGCCCGTCGATCTCGGTGATGAATTGCGGGTGGCGGTTCAGCAAGGCCTGGCGCTGCGGCCAGTCGTAGCTGTCGGCCCAATACCGGCAGATGTCCTGCAGCCAGGCCAGCGGCACGCCTTGCTGCCAGCCGCCCGCCAGCTCGGCCTCGGGCCAGCGGGTGTTGCGCAGGCGCGCGCGCAGGTCGTCCAGCACAGGCTGGGCCACGTCGATGTGAAAGGGGCGGATGGTGGTGTGCATGGTTTGTGGCCGGTGGCGCTGGCCTAACGCACCGTGGACGCGTCTTGGCCGAACAGGACCTTCTTGGCCGCCTCGTCCATCACCGGCGTGGTGTTCACCTCCTTGGCGCGGGCATAGGCGCGCACGGTGGCGGGGCGCTCACGGATGCGCTCGAACCACGCCGCCAGGTGCGGAAAATCTGCCAGGTTCTGGCGCTGGCGTTCATGCGGCACCACCCAGGGGTAGCAGGCCATGTCGGCGATGGAATAGGCGCCGGCCATGAAGTGCTGGCCTTCGGCTGCCATTGCGCCCAGCTGCTTGTTCAGCACGCCGTAGAGCCGGCCGGTCTCCTTGACATAACGCTCGATGGCATAGGCGATGGGCTCGGGTGCGTACTGGGTGAAATGGTGGTTCTGCCCGGCCATCGGCCCCAGCCCGCCCATCTGCCAGAACAGCCATTGCAGCGCCTGGTTGCGCCCACGCAGATCGGCCGGGATGAACAAGCCCGTCTTGTCGGCCAGGTACAGCAGGATGGCACCCGACTCAAACAGCGCGATCGGCTCGCCGCCGCCCGCCGGCGCGTGGTCAACGATGGCCGGGATGCGGTTGTTGGGTGCAATCTTCAGGAAGCTGGGCTCGAATTGCGCACCACGGCCGATGTGCACCGGAACGATGCGGTAAGGCAGGCCGGCTTCTTCCAGAAACATCGTCAGCTTGTGGCCGTTGGGCGTGGTCCAGTAGTACAG
>JANNMP010000354.1:0-2179 GCA_031398015.1 Burkholderiaceae bacterium | reverse complement strand
CGCAGCCCTGACACGCACCGGCGGCGAGCCGGCCGTGCGGGCGCGGAGAATGACGACGAAACAGCAAGGCCAGGGGAAGCGACGTGCATGAAATCTTCATCAGCTACCGTCAGGACGACTCTGCTGGCTGGGCCCTGATCCTGCGCGATGCACTCGTGGCCCGCTTCGGACCCGAGCGGGTCTATCTCGACAAGGACAGTCAGCGCGCAGGAGACTGGAAAGAGCAGATCAGGCAAGCTCTGGCACGCAGCAAGGTGGTCATTGTTCCCATCGGTCCCCGCTGGCTGGAGGCACAGACCCAGGAAGGTCAGCGCCGGCTGGACATGCCGGACGATGTGCACCGGTGGGAGATTGCCCAAGCACTGTCCACGCCTGGCGTCACCGTCATTCCCGTCCTTGTCGAGCGTGCTGCCATGCCCGGCGCCGCAGCACTCACCGCTGACATCCGGGCGCTGGCCGACACGCAATGGCGGGAGCTTTCCTACGACGCCGCGCGTCGCGAGGTTGACATCGCAGGGCTCGTCACCGACATCGAGCGCGCTGCCAGGATCGCAGCGCGCGGGCCAAAGACGGCACGGTCCGGATGGGTCGAAAGGCTCGCCCTGGTGGCCTCCGCCTTCGTCGTCACGCTGGTGGCGCTGGGTGCCGGCGACATGATTCTGGGATGGCCGCCCTTGGACTTCGGCGAGAAGGTCATGGTCTTCCTGTTGCTGCTCGGGCTCGTGCTGCTGGCTGGGCGCCTGCTACGCAGTTTCAGGCGCGGCCGCTGAAACGCCGGCCGTTGGGCACCAGTCTGCCGTTGGACTTGTCGGCCTGCGCCCAAGCACGCTGGCGATGCCCGCCAGTCCGGCCATCAGCAGCAGCGCGGCATGCGGCTCGGGCACCGGCGCGTAATTGAAGTCGAAAGTCTGACTCGGTGCGCTGTAGTCGACGACGCGCTGCCCGACCGCGTCGCGAACCTCGGACAGGCCACCCCAGGTCAGCGTGTGGCCGTAGGCGGCATCGGCGCGCCCCGTGGCGCCCGCGTCGATGATGTTGATGCCGGCGACCATCGTCATCGACAGGCCGATGTCGATGCGCTGTCCGAAGGTGAACGGCACGTCCCGGAAGACCAGCGAAAAGCGCTCGGTACCGAAGCCGCCATCGGCGATGTCGTAGCCGCCGAAACGCCGCGCACCGCTGGTGACGACTGTGCGGCCGCCGTTGAAGCCGGTACCGGGGAACAGGTCGACCGTGGCACCGACACTGGTGTCGGCATAGACCCGGCCGATGAAGCTGAACGACAACTCGCCGCTGACCTCGACCGCGCCGCTGAAGGTGCCGGTGGCACCCGCCGCCATGCCCGGCGCCAGAATTGTGAAACTGTCTGCCCAGGTCGCCGAAGCGCTGGCCTGGAAGCCACCCGGCGCCCCACTCGAGCGGGCGTTCCCGGCCATGCCGAGAGACGCCGAACCACTGCTCGCCTCGACCGAGACGAAGGCGTCGCCAGCCGCCGACGGGACCGTTTGTGCGGCGCCGACCTGCACGCCGACGGCGGCGCCCGTCTTCGAGTCGGTCACGTTGTTGCCTTGGGCAAAGGCCGACGCGGTGGCCCCGGACATGGCCGCCAGCACTGGCGTTGTCGACAAGGCGGCCGTCAGCGCCAACAGAAAGAGTGCAGCCACGGGGCCGCAGGCCCCTGGGTCGCAGCGCAAAAACACTGCGCCCGGGAATGCAGCAGGCAGAACCCCAGTACGCAGACTCCCGCAAACCAGCGTGTTCATCAGCGATGCTCCATCAAGAAATTGGGTCCGACGAGAGATGCCACATCCATCATGGCAGAGGACAGGTCGTTCAAACGCACTCTTTTCACGGCGTTGCGGCGGCGATTGGGTGGTCAGGCCCATTGATCGAATCTCTGATTGAGGTTGCCTGGCGGTCGTCGGCCCCGCAGCACGCAGCGGCGTGCAGGCTGAAACACAGCATGCCTGCGAACAGGGGCGGGTTGAGGTCCGCATCCCTGCGCATGGCGCAATGCGCCGTCGGCACCTTCTGGCCAGGCGCGCGGTCCGCAGGCGATCGCTCGTTGCAGACCGCCGCCCGAAGCGGCCCAGGCTTGTGGGCCTCATCGGCATCGCTGCCGTTGTCGGCCAGACATGTTCATGATTGGCCAAGCACATCTGCAGGCTGATGTGCTGCG
>JANNMP010000285.1:0-13650 GCA_031398015.1 Burkholderiaceae bacterium | reverse complement strand
GAGTTGAACCGCGCCACGCTCAAATCCGAGGCCACTGAAGACGCGCTCGAGTCGCAGGGCTTGAAGATGCTGAAGATCAGCGGCTTTGCCGACCCGGTGTACCTGTACAACCAGCGCCAGAACCGCGCCGGCTTCCAGTTCCTGAACCCGGTGGCACTCGGCGGCTACCACTACGACAACAGCTACTTCGGCGGCGTCACCATCGACTTCCAGAAGGAGATGGAAGGTGGCACGAAGTGGCGCCTGACCCTGGTGCCCAACCGCGGCACCGGCAGCGTCATCGGTGATGCGTCGATCGTGCAGGAGGCGTCGGTGTCGATCCCGCTGGGCAGCCTGCAGACCCGCATCATCGCCGGCCAGTTGCCGGACTGGTCGGGTTATGAATACCAGCAGGCCACGCTGAACAAGCTGATCACCCACAACCTGCTCTATGACTTCACGCTGCCCACGCTGTACACCGGCGTGGGCATGGAATACGTGCGCGGCAAATGGTGGAGCCGCTGGATGGTGGCCAACATGAACACCAGCGCGCGTTACCCCGGCGAGCGGGCACCCGCCTTCACTTACCGGGTCGACTACTCACGCGGTGAGTTCCAGGGCTTCGGCTTTGCCGGCGTGCACGGCAAGGGCGTCAACTTCCGCAGCGCCGATGTGAACCCGTTCACCGGTGACGCCTACAGCAGCGCCGACACCCGGCTCGACCTATTCGAGGTGGACGCCTATTTCATCCGTGGTGACTGGACAGTGCAGGGCCAGCTGAGCGTTGGCCAGCAGAAGAAGGCCGCCATCAGCGCCGACCCCAACACCGGTGAATTGCGTGACGCACGCTGGTGGGGCGCCTCGGCGCTGGCCGCCTACAAGCTGGACCCACGCACCGAGCTGATCGGCCGGCTCGACTACTTGCACAACCGCAAGAACGGCGGCGGCCTGCTGGGCTTCAACTTTGCCGATGACCGCAATGGCATCGGGCCCGATGCAGCAGGCGACGCCGAGCGTGGCGCCAACCGAATGGCCCTGGCGCTGGGCCTGGGCTACCGCTACAACCTGAACACCAGTTTCAAGGCCGAGGCACGGCTCGACCGGGCTGACCTGCCGGTGTTTCTGGACGTGAAGACCGGCAACTACCGCAAGACCAATGCGGTGTTCGGCACATCGGTGGTGGTGAGTTTCTAGCGCGCTGGCGTTACTTGGTCTGCCGCTGCTTGAAATCCTTCAGCGCGGCCAGCGTATTCTGCACATGGCGCGCCGGATTCAGGCTCAGGTAGCTGTAGACCACCTTGCCTGACGGCGCGATCACATACGACACGCGGTTGGCGTAGTCGGGGCGTTGTTGCATCACGGCGTCGAACGAGCGCGCAATCGCCAATGATTCGTCTGAGGCGACAGCAAACTTGCCGTTGCAAGCCTGCACCGAGAAGCGCGACAGCACGCCGATGTCGTCACGCGACACACCAACCACGGTGGCGCCCAACGATTCGAACTGGCCGATGGCCTCGGCAAAGCTGTGCGCTTCCATCGAGCAGCCGTCAGAAAACGCCGCCGGAAAAAAGTACAGCACCACCGGTCCCTTGGCCAGCGCCGCTGCCAGCGAGAACTGGAACTGCTTGCCGGCCTGGGCCGCCGGTGTGGCGAAATCGGGTGCGCTGTCACCAACATCCAGCGCAGCCTGGCACCACAGTGGCAACAGCGCGGCGGCCAGGGCCCAGGTGGTGGCAAAACGGCGTGTGCGCATGGTGTGCTCCTGTGACATCTGGCTGTGGCAGCATGTTGCCATGGCCTCTCCGGTTGTCCGTCTGCAGGTGCTTGCCCGGCCGGCCAATGCTTGGCTGCTGGCCAGGGCTGCCAGCATGCTGGTGGTCACGCTGCTGCTGCTGGGCCTGTCGGCATGCGGCACGCTGCCGCACATTGACCGCACGGCGCCCGCCAGCGAAGCCATCCCCCTGTCCACGGCCACGGTGCTGGGTGGCATCGCCAGCAGCTACCGCCCGGCGCCTGATCAATCGGGCTTCCGCCTGATGCCCCTGGGCAGTTATTCGCTGGACACCCGGGTGCAGCTGGCGCAGCGCGCCCAGGTCTCGCTGGACGTGCAGTACTACCACCTCAACAATGACGAAAGCGGCCGCTGGCTGCTGCGCGCGCTGCGTGATGCGGCACAACGTGGCGTGCGGGTGCGGCTGTTGATCGATGACTACTACACCAGCGGCAAGGACGACCTGTTCCTGGGCCTGGCAGCGCACGCCAATGTGCAAGTGCGGCTGTTCAACCCGTTTTGCTGCCTGCGCTCGCAAGGGCAGCTGACGCGGTTCGTGGCGTCCATCGGCGACATCAAGCGGCTGAACCACCGCATGCACAACAAGCTGTTCGTGGCCGACGGCGCGATGGCGGTGGTCGGCGGCCGCAACGTGTCCAACGAATACTTTCTGCGCAATGCCGAGGGCCTGAACTTCATCGACGTTGACGCATTTGCCGTGGGTTGGGTGCTCGGGCCATTGCAAGGCCTGTTTGACCGCTACTGGAATGCCGATGCCGTCTACCCCCTTGAGGCGGTGGCGCGCAGCGACAGATCCCCCACCGAGCTGCGCGCGATGTTTGAGCACTGGACAGGCCCGGGGCAGACGCCGCCACCGCCAGCGCTGCCACGCTCTGACATCCTGGGCTACGGGCCGATCTCTGAAGACTTGGACAGCGGCCGCCTGGGCCTGGTCTGGGGCGAGGCCTATGCGTTTGCCGACCATCCCGACAAGCCGTTCGATGGTGAAGCAGGTGGTGAGCTTGCCGAGACAAGCGCCTTCTTCAACGTTGGCGAGGCGGTGCGCAAGGCCAACACCGAGGTGTTGATCTCATCGCCTTACCTGGTGCCGGGCGAGGTGGGCATGGACATGTTCCGAGAGTTGCGCAGCCGCGGCGTGCGCGTGACGGCGATGACCAATTCACTGGCTGCCACCGACGAGCCGCTGGTGCACATCGGCTACAGCGCGTACCGCCAGGCCATGCTGGCGCTGGGCATGGACCTCTATGAGGTCAGCGGCGCCAAGGTCAAGCGCAACCGCCGCGAGAACCTGTTTGGCGCGTCGCTGGGCCGGCTGCATGCCAAGCTGGCGGTGGTCGACAAACGCTGGCTGTTTGTCGGCTCGGTCAATTTCGACCCGCGCTCGGCAACCATCAACACCGAGCTGGGTGTGGTGATCGACAGCCCGCAGCTGGCGCGCGAAATGGTCCGCATCATCGACATCGACCGGCTGCAAAGCGCTTACCGCCTGCGCCTGGCCGCCAACGGCCAATGCTGCGAATGGCTGGGCTTCGAAGACGACACCGAGATGCTGCTGACAGAAGAGCCCGAATCCAGCGCATGGCAGCGCCTGGTGCTGAAGCTGCTGCGGCCGTTTGTGCCGGAGTCGTTGCTGTAGCGATGCAGCGGTCAGTGCTTGGGCGCCACCGGCGCCACGCGCAGCGTCTTCAGCCTGGCCTTGAGCCAGTCTTCGCTGGTCTGCTGCGGCATGCCGGCGCAGCGGATGGCATAGGCCTGGCCGGTCATGCTGCTGCGGGTGGCGGCCCTGGCAATGAAGTCTTCGGTGGTCTTGAGCAGGTCACGCGCGTTCAGGTGGTCCAGCTTCTGCTGCAGGTGGTCTTGCGCCTGGGCCGCGTTGTAGGCGCTGCTGCCCCGTACGAATTCACAGCCCGACGTGCCGATGGCCCGCAGCAAGGCGTCAACTTCCTGTTTGGCTGTCGGGCTGAGCTGGGCTGCGCACAGTGTGGGCAGCCAGCCCAACAGCAAGCCAACCGCCCGCACCGCCACGGCCCAGCCTGGCGTGCGTTGGGCTGTGCCAGGCTGGCGGGTCATGAGGCTGCTGCAAGTGCGCATGGCGCAACCATTATCGACACGGCAAACTCGAGTTGCCTTGGGGGCTTTGTTGCCCGCCTGGCATGGCAACATCCTGGGCGTTGCCCCAACTGCAGGAGACCTGAGCCATGAACCACCGTCTGGTGTTGACATCTGCATTGGCGTCGGCCCTTGCCCTGGGCCTGATCAGCCAGGCTGGCGCGCAAGCCAAGCCCAAAGAGAAGTGCTACGGCGTGTCCAAGGCCGGGGCAAATGATTGCGGCAACTTGAGCGGCACGCACACCTGCGCCGGCCAGTCCAAAACCGACAACCACCCCGGTGACTGGCGTTATGTGGTCAAAGGCACCTGCCGCGAGCTGAAGGGCCTGACAGCCGACGAAGCCAAGGCCAAGCTGGGGCTTTGATGGCAGCAGTGGCGGCGCTGGGCTCTGCCACCTGCGCAGCCGCCCCGGTCACCGGCGTCGGGCTGCGGCCAGGCCACCACGCACAGGCATTGGCGCCAGCCAACACGGGCGCAGCGCTGGCCTTTGTCGAGGTGCATTCCGAGAACTTCTTTGCCGACGGTGGTGCGGCGATGCAAGCGCTGCACGCCGCACGCGCGCGCTGGCCGGTCAGCCTGCACGGCGTGGGCCTGGCGCTGGGCTCGGCAGCGGGCATCGACAACTGGCACCTCGACCGCCTGGCCAGGCTGGTGCAGCGCATCGATCCGGTGCGGGTGAGTGACCACGCCTGCTTCGCGCGCGCGCCGCTGCAAGCCGGTGGGCCGGTGCTGCATGCGGCCGACCTGTTGCCGGTGGCGTTCACCAGCGCATCGCTGGCGATCATGGTGGCCAATGTGCAGCGTGTGCAAGACCGCCTGGCGCGGCCCCTGCTGGTGGAGAACCTGGCGGCCTACCTGGCCTGGGCCGATGACGCCATGGCCGAGCCCGAGTTCTTCAACGCCTTGGTGCGCAAGAGCGGCTGTGGCGTGCTGCTCGATGTCAACAACCTGGTGGTCAATGCGCTCAACCACAACGCTGGCGATGCGCGCACCGCCGTGGCCGAGGCCTGCCGCTGGGTTGACCGGCTTGACAGCACAGCGGTGGGCGAAATCCACCTCGCCGGCCATGACGACAGCGGTGTGCTGGTGATTGACGACCATGGCAGCCACGTGCGCAGCCCGGTGTGGCAGGTGTTTGCACACACGGTGCAGCGCCTGGGGCCCAGGCCCACGCTGATCGAATGGGACCACGCCTTGCCCGCATGGCAGGTGTTGCTCGCCGAAGCAGCCCGCGCCGAGGCCCTGATCAGCCACCAAGCCGGGTTGCGGCATGGCTGAATTGAACGGTCTGGCGCGTGAGGCCCAGCGCCAGCAATGGTTGTTGCAGGCACTGCGCGGCGATGCCACGCCGCAGGCGCTGCAAACGTGGCTGCGTGGCGCTCCAATGCAGCAGCAGCTTGGTCTGCAGGCCTACCGGGCCAATGCTGCCGCCAGTGCCAGGCGTGCCTTGGCGCTGGCCTATCCCACGGTGCAGCAACTGCTGGGCGATGAAGCCTTCACCCGGCTGGCGCTTGCGCACTGGCAGGCGTGGCCGCCCCGGTGCGGTGACCTCGCGGCCTGGAGCGAGGCGTTGCCCGGCGTTCTGGCCGCTGCCGAGCCACTGGCCGCCGAGCCCTACTTGGCAGACGTGGCCCGGCTTGACTGGGCCCTGCACCAGGCCGCGCTGGCCGCTGACGACGACGCTCCGCTCAGCGGTGTTCTGCTGTTGACCCAAGCCGACCCGGCCGCCTTGCAGCTGCGCCTGCGTGCCGGCCATGCGGTGCTGGTGTCGGCACACCCGGTGCACAGCATCTGGCTGGCCCACCAGAGCAGCGCAGACAACCGCTTTGCCAACGCGCGCCAGGCCTTGGCCGACCAGCGTGCCGAAGCCGTGCGCGTGCGGCGCAACGGCCACCAAGCCGTGGCCGATGGCATCGACCGCTTGACCGCAGGTTTCGAGGCCGGCCTGTTGCAAGGCCAGCCACTGGCCAGCGCGCTGGCACAAGCCGGCCCAGCCTTCGATTTCGAAGCCTGGTTCATCGACACATTGCGCCGCGACAGCCTGGCAGCCGTGGTGCAGGCGCAAACTTCGTTGCGCAGAAGCGACATCTGAATGCCCAGCCAGCAGGCCAAACCGCCCTGCCGCCACCCCGGCGGTGTGCAGCAGGCGGTGTCAACTGACAATGCGCGGGTAACGTTAACCCGTTGCCGGCGTGCAAAATACGCCGTTGTTGAACCACGCAACGGCTGCTGCCACGCGTCCAACCCATTGTTTTGGAGAGACCACATGAAGAAAACCCTGCTCACCCTGTCGGCCGTCGTGGCCACCCTGTTCACTTCGCAAGCCGTGCTGGCCCAGGCCACCCGCGCTGAAATCAAGGCCGACGCCGCGTCAGCGGTCAAGGGTGGCGCCGTTGCCAAGGGCGAAGGCCCGGCCGCCACGGCGGGCGTCAAGTCGGACAAGGCCCGCGCCGATGTGAAGAAGGACGCCGCCACCGCCGTTAAGGCCGGCACGGTCGAAAAGGGCCCGAGCGCTGACGCCGGCAAAGGTGCCAAGTCCACCAAGGACCGCGCCGACGTGAAGAAAGAAGCCGCCGCAGCTGTCAAGGCCGGTGAAGTGGGCAAGGGCCCCGACGTCAAGAAGTGATGTGTGCGGGGCCTTCAGCCCCGCTTCAGATGACAGCCAGACGGTGGTGCAGGGCAACCTGCACCACCGTTTTGCATTTCAGCCGCCGTTCTGTGCCACTCGCCAGCACTGCCCTGGCCGCTGCGCCCGCTACAGTGCCAGGTTGGGACCAGACACCACGCTGGCACCGAACAGGAGCGCCCCATGAAAGACCTCCGCGAGCGCCTGGCAGCCCAGGGCGTGCACACCTTGATCGCCCAGTTCACTGACCTGCACGGCGTGGCGCGTGGCAAGTTTGTGCCGCTGGCCCATCTGGATGACTTGCTCACCGATGGCGTCGGTTTCAGCGGCCCGTCGATTGCCGGCACCGGCCTGCCACGCAGCGGGCCGCGCAGTGAATACTGGGGCCGGGGCGCCGCCAGCACCGCCACTGCCCTGCCCTGGTTGCCCGGTTATGCCCGCGTGGTGTGCGACGGCTTTGTTGCCGGTGAACCCTTCGATGCCTGCCCGCGCCAGGTGCTGCGCCGCCAGGTGGCCTTGTTGGCCGCCAAAGGCTGGCACCTGCGCACCGGCATCGAGCCCGAATTCTTTCTGCTGCGCCAGGTGGGCGGCCAATGGCAACCGGCCGACGCCACCGACAGCCTGGACAAACCCAGCTACGACCTGAAGAGCCTGCCGCGCCAGCGCGGCTTTCTGCAAGGCCTGCAGCAGGCGCTGGAAGGCTGTGGGCTGGACGTGCTGCAGCTCGACCATGAAGACGCCCATGGCCAGTACGAAGTGAACTTCGGCCATGACGAGGTGCTGGCCAGCGCCGACCACGTGATGCTGTTCAAGATGGCTGCCCACGCATTGGCCGAGGCCCAGGGCATGGTGTTCTCAATGATGCCCAAGCCGTTCACCAACCAGCCTGGCAGCGGCCTGCACATGCATGTGTCGCTGTGGGCAGGGCCGGTGCATGACCGGCATGGCAATGCGCGCAACCTGTTCGTGCCGCACCGCAGTGACGGCGCGGTTGATTCGGCCGGCCTGCTGTCGCCGCTGGGCCAGCAATTTGCTGCCGGCGTGCTGGCGCATTCAGCCGCGCTGTGCGCGCTGGCCGCGCCCACGGTCAACAGCTACAAGCGGCTGACGGTGGGTGAATCGCTGTCGGGAACCACCTGGGCACCGGCCTACGTCGCCCACGGGCCGAACAACCGCACGGCGCTGCTGCGCAGCTTGCACGGCCGGTTTGAGTGGCGCCTGCCGGACGCCAGTGCCAACCCCTACCTGGCCAGCGCCGGGCTGATTGCGGCAGGCCTGGACGGCATCACCCGCCAGCTGGTGCTGCCCGAGCCGGTTGACGATGACCTGTTCGCGCTGAGCCTGGCGCAAGTGCGGGCGCGCGGCATCGCCTTGCTGCCGCAGCACCTGGGTGATGCGTTGGACGCGCTGGCCGCCGACAGCGTGGTGCATGGCGCGCTGGGTGAGGCGCTGACCGCCCAGTTCATTGCGCTCAAACGCGACGAGCACACCCAGCATGCACGCCATGTGAGCGACTGGGAGCTGGCGCGTTATGCCACGAAGTTCTGACCAGCCCTGCCGCCGCGCATGACAGCGCAGCGGCCGCCGCTGCTGGCCTATGCCTGCCTGGGCGCCAGCATGGCGCTGGTGGGCAGCTATGTGGGTGCATCGCGGCTGCTGGTGGCAGTGGTGCCGGTGTTCCTGCTGGCCTGGCTGCGCTTTGGCATTGCCGCCGTGGCCATGCTGCACTGGGTGCGGCGCGCGCCGGGCGAGTTGGCATTGTCTGCACACGACCGGCGGCTGCTGTTCTGGGAGAGTTTTCTCGGCAACTTCCTGTTCTCGATCTGCATGCTGTACGGCGTGTTGCTCACCTCGGCAGTGTCAGCCGGGGTGGTGATGGCGGCGATTCCGGCGGCCGTGGCCCTGCTCAGCCGCTGGTGGCTGGGTGAGCGCATCAGCCACCGCACCGCAGCGGCCATCGGCTGCGCCGGGTTGGGCATCGTGGTGCTGGCGCTGGCGCGGGCACCGCAGGCTGCCGGCAGCAGTGTTGCACCGGCCGGCCAGGCCTTGCTGGGCCACGGCCTGCTGCTGGGGGCGGTGTTCTGCGAGGCGGCGTACGTGGTCATCGGCAAACGGCTGACGGGCCATGTGTCGCCACGGCGCATCAGCGCGCTGATCAACCTGTGGGGGCTGGCCCTGGTCACGCCGCTGGGCCTGTGGCAGGCGCTGCAGTTCGATTTTTCGGCACTGCAGGCCGACACCTGGGCGCTGCTGCTGTTTTATGCCCTGGCCGCCAGCGTGGCCACGGTGTGGCTGTGGATGCGCGGCCTGGCCCAGGTGCCGGCGCCGCAGGCGGGGGTGTTCACGGTGCTGTTGCCGATCACTGCGGCGGCAGTGGGTGTGGTGTTTCTGGGTGAGCCGTTTGGCGCCGGCCACGCGGTGGCGCTGGTGATGGCGCTGGCCGGCCTGCTGCTGGCCACCTGGCCGGTGCGCAGTTCAACCAAAGCCGCCTAACGCTCCACGCCCCAGCTGGTGAAACGCACTGCCGCCACGGTGGCCAGGCCGTAAGCGGCCATGCCCAGGCCCACCAGCGCAAAGATGGTCCACGGCGGTGTCTGGGCCCAGGCCAGCGCCGCGCCACCTGCTGCCACCACCAGCAGGCGCACGGTGCCGGCCAGCACCGGGCCAAAGGCCTTGCCGGCGCCCAAGGACGAGAAATACAGGCACAGCCCCAGGCCGAACAAACCGTAGAACGGGCCGGCCCACTGGAAGTACAGCGTGGCCGATGCAATCACCGCCGGGTCTTGGGTGAAATGCTGGATCCACAGCCCGGGCGCCAGCGCCACCACCAGGCCCAGCACGCCCAGCAGCACGGCGGCCATCGCGGCGGCTGTCCATGCGGCCTGGCGGGCGCGGGCGATCTTGCCGGCGCCGATGGCCATGCCCACCAGCGGCACCGACGCCACGCCCACCGCAAACGCGATCGGCACCAGCAAAAACTCCAACCGCGTGCCGATGCCGTAGCCGGCCAGTGCATTGGTGCCGAAGTGCGACACCAGGCGGGTGAGAATCAGGATGGTCAGCACCGTCTGCAGCGGCGACAGGCAGGCCAAGGCACCCACCCGCAGGATGTCACGCGCCATCGCCCATTGCAGCGGTGTGCTGCGCACACGCAGCTGCACCCGCGCCCGGCCGGTGCCCATGTAGAACAACAGGAACGCTGCGCCGGCGAAGTTGGCCACCACCTGGCCTGCCGCCACGCCGGCCATGCCCAGGCGCGGCAACGGCCCCCAGCCCAGCCCCAGTGCGCCGCCCACAAACACTTGCCCCACCGCCACCAGCAGCAAGGTGGCCGACGGCACTTTCATGTTGCCCGAGCCGCGCACCACCGACGAGAAGGTGTTGACCAGCCAGATGAACACCGAGCCCAGGAACGCGACATTGGCATAGGCCAGCGCCTGGGCCAACGCCTCGCCTTGCCCGCCCAGCGCAGCAAACAGCGCCGGACCGAAGGCCAGCATCAACAGCATGTAGACAGTGCCGGCGGCCACGCCGATCCACATGGCATGCACCGCCAACGCATTGGCGCGCTCGGGCTGGCCAGCGCCAAACGCGCGGCTGATGGCCGACGACACGCCGCCGCCCATGGCACCGGCCGACAGCATGCCCTGCAGCATGACCATCGGGAACACCAGCGCCATGCCGGCCAGCGACGCCACGCCAAAGCTGCCGACGTAGGCCGTCTCGGCGATGGCGGCCAGCGCCGTGGCCACCATGGCCAGCATGTTGGGCAAGGCAAAGCGCAGCAGCGTTGGCAGCAGCGGTGCGCTGAGCAGCGGGTCAGGCAGGTTGGCGGCCAGGCCAGGCGCTGCGGGCGGCGCCGTAGACGGGGTGGGTTTCAGCGCGGCGCTGGTCATGGGTGTTATCCTGCGGTCAGGTTGCATGCAATTGCAATCATTGCATATACAAGTCTGACATGTCTGTCTCCAATGCGCAGCCGCAGGGCTGCACCAACTTCAAGCTGCGGCAGTTGCTGCGCAGCGTGGCGCGGCTCTATGACGCTGAGATTGCGCAAGCCGGGCTGAAGGGCTCGCAGTTCTCGCTGCTGTCGCATGTGCTGTCACTGGGGCCGATTGCGCCGTCGGCATTGGCTGAGCGCATGGGCATGGACGCGTCCACCCTCAGCCGCAACCTGCGCCCGCTGATCGACAAGGGCTGGGTGCTGCAGGGGCCGGGCGCCGATGCGCGCCAGCGCTCGGTCAGCATCACGCCCGCCGGGGCTGCCAAGCACGCCCAGGCGCGCGCGCACTGGAAGCGCGCCCAGGCCACGCTGAACCAACGCCTGGGCGCCGACCAGGTGGCCCTGCTGCACCAGGCGATGGACAACGCCCAGCAGCGCCTGCAAGAGCCCGCGTCCGGGAGCGCCTGAGCGGCCTCAGCCGCTCGCAGCCAGCGCCTGGGTGGTGGCGGCCAGCACGCCGTGCTCGGTGATCAGCCCGGTCACCAGCCGCGCCGGGGTCACATCGAAGGCCGGGTTCAGTGCCGTGCTGCCGTCAGGCACCAACTGCACCTCGGTGATGCCGCCCTGCACATCACGCCCGCTCAGGTGGGTGACTTCACGCGCGCTGCGGTGCTCGATGGGGATCTCGGCCAGGCCGTCCTGCAAGCTGCGGTCCAACGTGGACAGGGGCATCGCCACGTAGAACGGCACGCCGTTGTCATGCGCTGCCAGCGCCTTCAGGTAGGTGCCGATCTTGTTGCACACATCGCCGCGCGCGGTCACCCGGTCGGCACCCACGATGACCACATCCACCTGGCCATGCTGCATCAGGTGGCCGCCGGCGTTGTCGGCAATCACCGTGTGGGCAACGCCCTACTGGCCCAGCTCCCAGGCGGTGAGGCTGGCACCCTGGTTGCGCGGCCGTGTCTCGTCCACCCACACATGCAGCGCCAGGCCCGCCGCCTGGGCCTGGTAGATGGGCGCCAGGGCGGTGCCCCAATCCACCGTGGCCAGCCAGCCGGCGTTGCAGTGTGTCAACACGTTCAGCGGCCGCCCCGGGTGGCGCAGCGCCAATGCCTGCAGCAGGCCCAGGCCATGCTGGCCGATGGCGGCGTTGGTGGCCACGTCATCATCGGCGATGGCTGCTGCCGCCTGCCAGGCGGCGGCCGTGCGCGCCGCCACGGGCAGCGGCAACAGCGCAGCCAGCATGCGCCGGGTGGCCCAGGCCAGGTTCACCGCCGTGGGGCGGGCGGTGTCCAGCCAGGCCTGGGTGGTCAACAAGCGTGCATCGTCGGCCGCCTGGCGCCACTGCAGCGCCATGCCATAGGCTGCAGTGGCACCGATCAACGGCGCGCCGCGCACCCACATGTCGGTGATGGCGGTGTGCACCGCCGCCACGCTGGCCAATCGCTCGACCACCCAGCGGTGCGGCAGCTGGCGCTGGTCGATGACAAACAGCGCATCAGCCGTCGGCGCCGGCCACAGGCTGCGCCGGTGCTCACCCGCGACCTTCACATCAGCCTCACAGCACCCGCCCGGCCACGCCGCGCAGGCGCTCGACCATGGCCGGGTCACGCGCCGATGGGCTGGTGATCAGCGCATGGTCCAGCGCGCGGCGGCAGGTGCAGGCGGGGCCATCGCCATCGTGCGCGATGGGGCCGGCCAGCTGCGCCACCAGGCCACGCGCGGCGTCGGCATTGCGCAGCAGCACGCTGACGATGGCCTCGACCGTCACGTCGTCATGCTGCGGGTGCCAGCAGTCGAAGTCAGTGACCATGGCCACGCTGGCGTAGCACAGCTCGGCCTCGCGGGCCAGCTTGGCCTCGGGCATGTTGGTCATGCCGACCACGTCGGCGTTCCAGCTGCGGTACAGCTGCGATTCGGCCAGCGTGCTGAACTGCGGCCCCTCCATCGCCAGGTAGGTGCCGCCGCGCACGAACGGCACTGCCTGGGCGGCCAGCGCGGTTTGCAGATGGTCACCCAGCCGTGGGCACACCGGCCGGGCCATCGACACATGGGCCACGCAGCCGGCACCGAAGAAGCTGCTGGCGCGGCCCACGGTGCGGTCGATGAACTGGTCGATCACCATGAAGCTGCCCGGTGGCAGGTCAGCCCGCAGGCTGCCCACGGCGCTGAGCGACAGCACATCGGTGGCACCCAGGGCCTTCAGCGCGGCGATATTGGCGCGGTGGTTCAGGTCGGACGGGCTCAACCGGTGGCCACGGCCGTGGCGCGGCAAAAAGGCCAGCCTGGCCAGCCCGGCGGCCGTGGCCAGCGTGCCGGTGAGGACGGCGTCAGACGGCGCACCCCAGGGTGTGGCCACCTCCACCCAGGCGGTGTCGGTCAGGCCAGGCAATTCATAAAGGCCACTGCCGCCGATGATGGCCAGCAGGCCGTTGCCAGGGGGTTGTTGCATCGCGTCGGCATCCTGAAAGTGGGGCCATTGATTCTGGCCCCAGGTGCTCAAGCCTCGGCCTGCTCAGGCTGCACAGCCGCGCCCACACGCGCGCGGTGCGCCAGCCGTGCCACGTTGGCGGCTGGTTCTGCCTTCAGCCGGTGGTCGCTCCACACCTGGCGCCAGCGGCGTGCGCCAGGCTGGCCCGACCACAGGCCCAGCATGTGGCGGCTGACGTGCGACCAGGGCGTGCCATGGTCCGCCCTCTGTCTGGCCATGTAGGCCAGCATGCTGTCTTCGATGCCCAGGCGCCAGGTGTCATCGGCCACCGGCAGCACACCGCCGGGCGGGCTGTCGGCCGGAGATTCGCCCCAGAAGCGCGCATCCCAGTCGGCCATCAGCGCCGGATGGTGGTAGGCCTCGCGGCCGAGCATCACGCCGTCCACCGCCTGCAGGTGCGCGCCGATCTGCGCGGCCGTGCTGATGCCGCCATTGATCACGATGGTCAGCGCCGGAAAGTCCTGCTTCAGCTGGTGCACCAGCGCATGGCGCAGCGGCGGCAGCTCGCGGTTCTCTTTCGGGCTCAGGCCCTGCAGCCAGGCATTGCGCGCATGCACGATGAACACCGTGCAGCCGGCCTCGGCCACGGTGCCGATGAAGTCGCGCACAAAGCCATGGCGCTCGATGCGGTCGATGCCGATGCGGTGTTTCACCGTCACCGGCAGGTCATTGCCCAGCACCTGGCGCATCGCGGCCACGCCGTCGCGCA
>JANNMP010000274.1:0-14903 GCA_031398015.1 Burkholderiaceae bacterium | reverse complement strand
CCCAGCAGCTTGCTTTGCACCGCCGCGTCGATGGCTGTCATGCCGCCGCCGATCACCACCACACGCCGGCCCACCGGTACCGTGGCCGGGTCATCGGCCTGGCGCAGCGTGGCGATGAAATCCACCGCGTCGTGCACGCCTGCCAGGTCAGAACCCGGCACGCGCAAGGCCTGGGTGCCGGCCAGGCCCATCGCCAGGTACACAGCGCCATGGGCGTGTTGCAGTGCCTGCAACTGCTCGGCCGACGCCAGCCGCCAGCCGGTGTGCAGCGTGATGCCGCCAATGCCCAGCAGCCAGTCCAGCTCACGCTGCGCAAACTGGCCCGCCACCTTGTAGCTGGCCAGGCCGTATTCGTTCAGGCCACCGCCCTTGGACCGGGCGTCGTACAGCACCACGCCATGGCCCAGCCGCGCCAGCACCACCGCGCAGGCCAAACCGGCCGGGCCGGCGCCCACCACCGCCACCGATTTGCCGGTGGGCGCGGCGCGCTGCAGCAGCGCGGCGGCCGGCCGGTCCATCACCGCATCGACCGCATAACGCTGCAGCCGGCCGATCTCCACTGGCTTGCCTTGCTGCACGGTGCGCACACAGACCCGTTCACACAGCACCTCGGTGGGGCAGACACGGGCGCAAGTGCCGCCCAGCGGGTTGGCGTCGAGGATGGTCTGTGCCGCGCCGCGCAGGTTGTCGTCAGCGATGCGGCGGATGAAGCTGGGCACGTCGATGCCGGTGGGGCAGGCCGTGGTGCAGGGCGCGTCAAAACAATACAGGCAGCGCTCGGCCTCCACCAGCGCCTGGCTGCGGCTCAAGCGCGGCGCGGCATCGCCAAAGTGTTGTGCGTATTGCTCGGGTGCCAGGCGGGCTGGGTGGATGTCGGGCAAGGTTGTGGAATGGGCTTGGGACATGTCGCGCGAGGCCTGCAACACCAGGCATCTGGTGGCCCGGGTTCACCTTGAAGCTGACCGTTTGGTCAGGAATCTGCATCGATGGTACGCAACCAGCGTGCCAGGCGGGGAGTCGGGCAAACCCGTTTTCAGCGCCACTGACGCCAGGGCGCAAACCGGGCATGCTGAAGGCCCCGCGCCGACCCAGCAAAGGCCCCACCATGCCTGCCCAGCCCGACCGCATCCGCCAAGCCGCGCTGCATGCCCAATCCGAGTTGGCCGACGAGACCACGCCGCTGTTGCGCAACTGCTGGTACGTGGCTGCGCTGGCCGATGAAGTGGGCCGCCAGCCGCTGGCGCGCCGCCTGCTCGACACCCCGGTGATGCTGTACCGCAAGCTCGACGGCACGGCGGTGGCGCTGGAAGACCGTTGCGCCCACCGCTCGTTTCCACTGTCACGCGGGCAGATCGTCGGCGACACGGTGGTCTGCGGCTACCACGGCGCCTGTTACGGCGCTGATGGCCGCTGCCAGAGCGTGCCGTCGCAAACCCGGGTGCCGCCGGGTGCGCTGGTGCGCAACTTCCCGCTGTTGGAATCAGGCGTCTTGCTGTGGATCTGGCCTGGTGACCCGGCACTGGCTGACCCGGCACTGCTGCCACACCAGCCCTGGATGCGTGACCCAGGCTGGGTGGCATCCACCGAGCGAATGCACTTGAAGGCCAGCCATGTGCGATTGCACGAGAACTTGCTCGACCTGACACACCTGAGCTTTCTGCATGCCAACAGCTTTGGCACGCCCGACTACGCCAGCGCGCCCTACGACACCCAGCTGGATGAAGCGGTGGGTGTGTTCAGCCTGCACCGCAGCGTGGTGCCCACCCGGCTGCCGCCGCTGTGGGCCCTGCCCACCGGGCTGGACGGGGTGGACGCGGCGCGGGTCGTCACATCCACCTTCTGCAGCCCGGCCTTGCATGTGGTGGCGGTGAAGTTCTACGCCTGCGCGTTGCCCGAAGACCAGCAGCCGCAGCGCGCCATCCGCACCGCCCACATCGTCACGCCGGAATCACCCACCAGCACGCACTACTTCATCCAGCATGCGCGCAACTTTGCGCTGCACGACGCCGCGATCACCAGCTTCATGCACCAGCAACTGCACAAGGCTTTCCAGGAGGATGTGGACGGGCTGGAAGCCATCGAGGCGCTGCTGGCCGGCTACGACACCCGGCAGAGCGAAATCTCGTTCCACGCCGACCGGGCGTCGCTGGCCATGCGGCGCTGGTACAAGCGCCTGGCCGATGCCGAGGCGGCGCTGCCGCCAACGGCCTGATCAAGTGGCCAGGCCGGCCACCGCTTGGTGTGTTGCCTCGATGCCCTGGGCCAGCACTTGCTGCTTCCAGCCGTCGGTGTCGGTGTAGAAGGCATCGCGCACCTGCTGCTTGATGGCCGTGCGCAGCGCAGCCGGCGCCTCGGGGTGGTTCTCGGCCCACTGGTCGGCGCGCAGTGCGTCCAGCACATCGGTGATCGGCACCGTGCCGTATTCCAGCGCCAGGCCGGTGTACTCGGCCTGCGGGCAATCCTGGTAGACCGCGCCGCACAACATGCCGCTGAGCAGGGCCGAGCTGGAGCTGCCGTCGTAGATCGAGGTGATGGCCGCACCGCCCGGCCCGCCCCACCAGGCGCGGGCGCGGGCCACGCCGGCGGCGTCGTCACGGCCGGCCCAGATGCGTTCACCCTTGCCGCTGGGCCCCAGGCCGGTGTGCAGGTCGATCCAGCCCAGGCGGCTGCAGCGCTGGGCATGGTCACGCAGCGCCTGGCGTGTGGCCTGCTGGCTCCAACTCGGGTTGCAACCGCCGTAGAACAGGCCCTGGGGGTGGTGGAACTGGCCGGCGGTGACGGCCGCCTGCCAGGCTGGCACGCCATGCCGGGCAATCCAGGCGGCGGCGGCCTGCTGCACCGCTGGCGTGGGCGGCCACAGCGCCGGCACCAGCAGGTGGGCAATGGCGTCGTAGGCGGTGTTGCGCGGCAGCGGCTGGCTGAAATCCTGCAGGTTGCGGTTCAGGTCAACGTTCTCTTGCGTGGTGCGCCGCCACCACGAGAAGCCCCAGGGGTTCAGGCCGTGCAAGTAGACGATGGCCACCCCCGCCGCCTGGGCAGCCGTGCGCAAGGCCACATCGCCCAGCAGCGCCACTTGCAGGCCCGAGCCGCAGAAACCTTCCACGCCATGGCAGGCAGAGCTGATGAGCAGCACGGCCGGCGCATCGGTGGGGCCGTCACGCACCACATCGAGTGCCAGGGTCTCGCCGTCACGGCCCAGCAGCGGATGGATGTGGGGTTGGGTGTCGAGACCGGCGGCATCGGCCGCCGCCAGGAACTTGGTGCGCGCTTCAGCGTAGGTTTGCGAAAAGTGCTGGGTGGCCATCGCACGGCCGGTCAGCGCGGTGTGCCCAACCACTGCTCGGCGATGCGCACCCAGGCGGTGGCGCCCAGCGGGATCAGGTCGTCGTTGAAGTCGTAGCTGGGGTTGTGCAGCATGCACGGGCCCAGGCCGTGGCCACCGTCGCGGTGGGCGCCGTCGCCGTTGCCGATCATGAAATAGCAGCCGGGCTTCTCCAGCAGGTAGTAGCTGAAGTCTTCGGCGCCCATGGTGGGCTCGAAGGGCAGCACGTTCTCGGGGCCCACCACCTCGGCCAGCACCTTCTGTGCAAAAGCGGTCTCGGCGTCGTGGTTGATGGTGGGCGGGTAGTTGCGGTGGAAATGGAAATCGCATGTGCAGTCGTAGGCAGCGGCAGTGGCCTGGGCCATGGCGCGCATGCGCTGCTCGATCATGTCCAGCACGTCGGTGCTGAAGGTGCGCACCGTGCCTTGCATCTCGCAGGCCTCGGGGATGACGTTGGTGGCCTCGCCGGTGTGGATCATGGTCACCGAGATCACGCCGGTGTCCACCGGCTTCATGTTGCGCGAGACGATGGTCTGGAAGCCCTGCACCATGGCGGCGGCGGCGGGCACCGGGTCAACACCCAGGTGTGGCATGGCGCCGTGCGCGCCCTTGCCACGGATGACGATCTTGAACTCATTGCTGCTGGCATAGCAGGGCCCGGCCTTCAGCGCAAACTGGCCCACCGCCATGCCTGGCCAGTTGTGGGCGCCGAACATCGCCTCCATCGGGAACAGCGTGAACAAGCCGTCCTTGATCATTTCGCGGGCGCCGCCGCCGCCTTCTTCAGCGGGCTGGAAGACGAGGTAGACCGTGCCGTCGAAGTTGCGGTGCCGCGCCAGGTGTTTGGCTGCGGCCAGCAGCATGGCGGTGTGGCCGTCATGGCCGCAGGCGTGCATCTTGCCGGGGTGGCGGCTGGCATGGGCAAAGGTGTTGCCCTCGGTCACCGGCAGCGCGTCGATGTCGGCACGCAGGCCCACGGCGCGCTTGGAGGTGCCGTTGCTGATGATGCCCACCACCCCGGTGGTGCCCAGGCCGCGGTGGATGGGAATGCCCCAATCGGTCAGCGCCTTGGCGATCACGTCTGACGTGCGCTGCTCCTGGAAGCACAGCTCGGGGTGGGCATGGATGTCGCGGCGGATGGCGGTGACAGCGGCCGCGTCGGCGAGGATGGATTCGATCAGGCGCATGGCGCGGGCTCCCGGTTGCCAATGGGTGACAGGCCAGTTTAATCAGGCTTGTGCAATCATGGTTGCATGTCTGCCGCCACTGCCGAAACCAGCGCTGAACTGGCCCTGGCCACCGTCACCACCGTGCGCGGCGCCTGCCCGCATGACTGCCCCGACACCTGCGCGCTGAAGGTCAGCGTGTCGGACGGCAAGGTCATCAAGGTGGCCGGTGATCCTGACCACCCGCCGACCCACGGCGCGCTGTGTACCAAGGTCTCGCGCTACGCCGAACGCACCCACCACCCTGAGCGGGTGCTGGTGCCGCAGAAGCGCGTGGGCCCCAAGGGCAGCGGCCAGTTTGAGCCGGTGACTTGGGACGCCGCACTCAGCGACATCACCACCCGCCTGGCGGCCATTGCCGCACGCGACCCGCAGGCCATCCTGCCCTACAGCTATGCCGGCACCATGGGCCTGCTGCAGGGCGAGAGCATGGCCGCGCGCCTGTTCCACAAGCTGGGTGCCAGCTTGCTCGACCGCACCATCTGCAGCAGTGCCGGCGGCGAGGCGCTGGCCGCCACCTACGGCGGCAAGCTGGGCATGCACCTGGAGCACTATGCGGATTCAAAGCTGATCCTGATCTGGGGCAGCAACTCGATCGCCAGCAACCTGCACTTCTGGACCTTTGCCCAGCAGGCCAAACGCAATGGCGCCAAGCTCATCTGCATCGACCCGCGCCGCACCGAGACGGCCGAGAAGTGCCATCAGCACATCGCCATCCAGCCCGGCACCGACGGCGCGCTGGCACTCGGCCTGCTGCACGAGCTGATCACCCATGGCTGGCTGGACCAGGGCTACATCGACCGCCATGTCGATGGCTTCGACAAGCTGCATGACAAAGCGCTGGCCTGGCCGCCCGAGCGCACGGCGTTGGAGTGCGGCATCAGTGCCGACGAGGTGCGCCAACTGGCGCACGACTACGCCAGCACCAGGCCTGCCGCCATCCGCCTGAACTACGGCATGCAGCGTTGCCGGGGCGGGGGCAATGCGGTGCGCCTGATTGCGATGCTGCCGTGCGTCACCGGCGCCTGGCGCCAACAGGGCGGCGGGTTGTTGCTGTCGGCATCGGGCTGGTCCAAGGGGCCGGTGGACACCGCCTGGCTGCAGCGGCCCGATTTGCTGGCCGGCCGCAAGCCGCGCACCATCAACATGAGCACCATCGGCGACGACCTGCTGCGCCCCGCATCAGCCGGCTTCGGCCCGCAGATCGCGGCGGTGGTGGTCTACAACAGCAACCCGGTGGCGGTGGCGCCTGAATCGCCCAAGGTGGTGGCCGGCTTTGCGCGTGAGGATCTGTTCACCGTGGTGCTGGAGCACTTCCTGACCGACACCGCCGACTTTGCCGACTATGTGCTGCCCGCCACCACCCAGCTGGAGCATCTGGACGTGCACACCAGCTATGGCCACACCGATGTGCTGATCAACCACCCGGCCATATCGCCGCTGGGTGAGGCCAAGCCCAACACCGAAATCTTTCGCTTGCTGGCTGCGCGCCTGGGCTTCACCGAGCCGTGTTTTGCCGACAGTGACGAGACGCTGGCCCGCCATGCGGTGCCGGCGGTCGACTTCGATCAACTCAGCCAGCGTGGCTGGGCCAAGCTGCCGGTGCCGGCCCTGCCATTTGCCGACGGCGGTTTTCGCACGCCGAATGGCAAGGTGGTGGTCGATGCACCCGGCCTGGGCGTGCCCGACTACCTGCCGCCGTATGAAAGCGTGGCGTCGGCGCCGGCACTGGCCAAGCGCTATCCGCTGGCGATGATTTCGCCACCGGCACGCCACTTTCTGAACAGCAGCTTCGTCAACGTCAAGAGCCTGCGCAGCATCGAAGGTGAGCCGCTGCTGGAAATCCACCCCGATGACGCCGCTGCCCGTGGCATTGCCCACGGCGTGATGGTGCGGGTGTTCAATGACCGCGGCAGCTACCGCTGCAAGGCGGCGGTGGGCCAGCGCGCCCGGCCGGGTGTGGTCAACGGCCTGGGCGTTTGGTGGCGCAAGCTGGGCGTGGACGGCAGCAACGTCAATGAACTCACCAGCCAGCGCCTGACCGACATCGGCCGTGGCCCCACCTTCTACGACTGCCTGGTCGAGGTGGCGCCGGTTTGAGCTTGTGCTGCAACGTTCGGCCGTGCAGCTGGGCCGCGTGATGCGCTGGGCCGCCGTGGGCAGCGCCGCCACCGTGGCCGCCGCACTGGCGGCAGTCTGCCTGGGCAGCGGTTGTGCCAGCCTGGGTGAGTCAGTCGGCTACTACGCCCAATCGGTCAACGGCCATCTGAGCCTGTTGCAACACGCCCGGCCCATCGACGATTGGCTGGCCGACCCCGCTGCGCCACCGGCGCTGAAGTCCCGGCTGCAAGTGGCCCAGCGGGCGCGCCGCTTTGCAGTGACTGATCTGGCCTTGCCCGACAACGCCAGCTACACCCGCCATGCCGAGCTGGGCCGCAGCGCGGTGGTGTGGAACGTGGTGGCGGCGCCCGCGCTGTCGCTGACGCTCAAGACCTGGTGTTACCCGGTGATGGGCTGCGTCGGCTACCGGGGTTACTTCGACCAGCGCGCGGCCGAGGCCGAAGGCGCTGTGCTGCGAGCGGCGGGCTGGGAGGTCAGCGTCTACGGCGTGCCGGCCTACAGCACACTGGGCTGGACCAACTGGATCGGTGGTGACCCGCTGCTCAACACCCTGGTGGGTGGCAGTGAGGCCTTCATGGTGCGGCTGATCTTCCACGAGCTGGCGCACCAGCGGGTGTATGCAGCCGGCGACACCGCGTTCAACGAGTCTTACGCCACTGCCGTCGAGCGCCTGGGCCTGCAGCGCTGGCAGGCTGCCACCGGCCTGAGCGCCGACGACCCGGCCGCCGCCCGGCGCGCCGCTGACTTTCGCGCCATCACCCAGCGTGCCCGCACGGCTCTGGCCATGCTGTACACCAGCATCGCAGACGACGCCGCCAAGCAAGCCGGCAAAGCCAGCACCATGGCCACGCTGCGCGCCGAGCATGCCGCGCTGAAGGCGCAGGCCAGCGGCCCCTGGGCGGGTTTCACCGGCTACGACGGCTGGATTGCCCGTGCCAACAATGCCAGCCTGGCACTGCAGTCGGCTTACGACGACCTGGTGCCACAGTTCGAGCGGTTGTTTGCGCAGCAAGGCGGTGATTTCCAGCGCTTCCATGCAGCAGTGCAGCGCCTGGCTGCGCTGCCGGCTGAACAGCGCCACGCTGCACTGCAATCAAGCCAACCCTGAGGGAGACCCAACATGGCCGACATCCACATCCACCGCGACCACAGCCTGGGCCTGGCCAAGGCGCGCAAGGTGGCCTGGGACTGGGCCGAGATGGCCGAGGCCAAGTTCGACATGGCCTGCACCGTGCTGGAGGGCGAGACCAGTGACACGGTGGAATTCAGCCGCAGCGGTGTCAACGGCAGCCTGGTGGTGGCAGCCGACCACTTCGACCTGCACGCCAAGCTGGGCTTCTTGCTCGGCGCGTTTGCCAAGACCATCGAAGGCGAAATCCAGCAGAACCTGGACGCGCTGCTGGGCGCGGCACAGGCCAAGGCCGACGCGCCGCTGAAGTTGGCCAAACCGGCAGCCAATCCCGCCGCCAAAACTGCGGTCAAGCCGGCGGCCAGGAAGAAGTGAGCCGGGCCTACTTCAGCGATTCGATGAGGTCGATGTAGTCCTGCATCGCCTGGTCTGTGCCGGTGCCCTTCAGCGCGTTCCAGGCGTCCCATTTGGCGCGGCCCACCATGTCGGTAAAACCTGGGCGCTTGCCGTCCACATCGCCCGTGCTGGCCTGCTTGAACAGCGCATAGATCTTCAGCAGCGTCATGTTGTCGGGCTTCTCCGGCAACTGCTTGCTGTGGGCCACGGCCTGGTCGAAACGGGCTTTGAGATCGGACATGGGGCGTGTCTCCTGTGCGTGAGAATGGGCGGGTGCGCGGCGCATGTTACCCAGCATCAAGCAGCAGGCAGCCGCACTCAGCCGCACTTGCCGTCCAGAACAAACACCGATGAGGAGACGCCGATGACAGCCCCCGCAGCGCGCCGCATGTCGCGCGTGGACACCGCCTGGCTGCGCATGGACAACGACGTCAACCTGATGATGATCGTCGGCGTCTGGCTGCTCAGCCCGGCCATCAGCCTGGCCACCTTGCGTGAGCGCATCGAGACCCGGCTGCTGAAGTACGAGCGCTTTCGCCACAAGGCGGTGCCCGACGCCATGGGCGCGAACTGGGTCGACGACCAAGACTTCAGCATCGAACACCATGTGGTGTTGCAGACCTTGCCGAAGAAGCGTGGCCAGAGCGAACGCGCCGCCTTGCAGCTGCGCTGCGGTGAACTGGCCGCCACGCCGCTGGACCCGGCGCGCCCGCTGTGGCAGTTCCACCTGGTGCCGGCCTACGAGGGCGGCAGCGCCATCATCGCCCGCATCCACCATTGCATCGGCGACGGCATTGCGCTGATCTCGGTGATGAACTCGATCACCGACGGTGGCAATGACCCACCCACGCGCAGCCGCGCCGCCCGGGCCGATGACGACGGCGACGCCGACTGGCTGTCTGATGCCGTGCTCAAGCCGCTGACCGGCCTGGCGGTGAAGGCCTTGAACATGTACGGCAGCGGTGTGGCCAAGAGCATCGAGGCGCTGGCCAACCCGCAGCAGCCGCTGCTGGGCTCACTCGACATGGTCAAGACAGGGCTGCAGGTGGTGGGTGACCTGGCGGCGCTGGCGCTGATGGCCGATGACTCACCCACCCGCCTGAAGGGCAAGCCGGTCGGCCGCAAGGTGGTGGCCTGGAGCGAGCCGATGCCGCTGGACGTGGTCAAGGTGGTGGGCAAGGCACTGAACTGCTCGATCAACGACGTGCTGCTGTCGTGTGTGTCGGGCGCCATCGGCGGCTGGCTGCGGGCCCAGGGTGATGACCCCGATGGCGCCGAAATCCGCGCCATGGTGCCGGTCAACCTGCGCCCGCTGGAGAAAGCCTGGCAGCTGGGCAACCGCTTCGGCCTGGCGCCGCTGGTGCTGCCGATCGGCATCCCCAACCCGGTCGAGCGGGTGTATGCGGTGCGTGCGCGCATGAACCAGTTGAAAGGCAGCGACCAGCCGCTGCTGGCCTTTGGCGTGCTGGCCGTCACGGGGCTGTTCATCAAGCCGGTGCAAGACCTGGTGCTGGGCCTGTTTGCCAAGAAGACCACGGCAGTGATGACCAATGTGCCGGGCCCGGCCGTGCCGCTGAAGTTCTGCGGCAGCACCTTGCGCCAGACCATGTTCTGGGTGCCGGCGTCGGGCGACGTGGGTGTGGGCGTGTCGATCCTCAGCTACGGCGGCGGTGTGCAGTTCGGCCTGATCACCGACGCCGCGCTGTGTGCCGAGCCGCAGGCCATCATCGACCGCTTCGAGCCCGAGTTTCAGCAATTGCTGATGTTGTCGCTGATGCTGCCCTGGGGCGAGGCCAAGGCATCCGCCTGAGGCGTCAATGACCTTGGCTGGGCGCCTCGCGCGGCTCGGGCTGCAAGGGTTGCAGCGCTGAATCGCTGTCGCTGGGGTGCAGCAGGTCGCCCATCGCCGATTCAGGCGGCTCGTCACCATGGCCGTCGTCGTGCGGGTCATCATGCCGGCGTGGCCGCATGCCTGAACGCAGGAAGCGGTTGTGGTGGTTCACCCGGGGCAGAAAGCGCGCCAGCTCACTCAGCGCCATCTGGTAGACATCACGCTTGAACTCGATCACCAGTTCCAGCGGCACCCAGTACTCATTCCAGCGCCAGGCGTCGAATTCGGGGTGGTCGGTGGCGCGCAAGTCCAGGTCACTGTCGCGGCCCATCAGGCGCAGCAGAAACCAGATTTGCTTTTGCCCGCGGTAGTGGCCGCGCGCGTCTTTGCGGATGAAGTGGTCGGGCACTTCATAGCGCAACCAGTCGCGTGTGCGCGCCAGGATGCGCACATGGTCAGGCAACAAGCCGACTTCTTCATGCAGCTCTCTGAACATCGCCTGCTCGGGCGATTCACCATATTTGATGCCGCCCTGCGGAAACTGCCACGAGTGGGTTCGCAGCCGTTTGCCCCAGAAAACCTGGTTGCGCGCGTTGAGCAGGATGATGCCGACGTTGGGCCTGAAGCCTTCCCTGTCGAGCATAATCAAACCCCAATTCCTAGATTGGTTTCATTATTGCACCGGCATTGTGCGCACAGCGAACCCTCGCTAACCCGCAGTGCAGTGCAGCACTGAGCGGCAGCCACCTTTGGCTGTGCAAAACGCTCCGCCGGGCACCGCGCCCGGCCCTCCACCGCGCAACCATTGCCCCCCGATGAAAGCCTCTCAGTTCTTCATTTCCACACAGAAGGAAGCCCCCGCCGATGCCGAGGTGGTGAGCCACCAGCTGATGATGCGCGCCGGCATGATCAAGCGCCTGGGCGCTGGCATCTACAACTACATGCCGATGGGCCTGCGGGTGATCCGCAAGGTCGAGGCCATCATCCGCGACGAGATGAACCGCGCCGGCGCGGTGGAGCTGCTGATGCCGGTGGTGCAGCCGGCCGAGCTGTGGCAGGAGAGCGGCCGCTTCCAGGCCTATGGCCCCGAGCTGCTGCGGGTGAAAGACCGCCATGCGCGTGACTTCATCATCCAGCCCACCAGCGAAGAAGCCATCACCGACATCGCCCGCCAAGAGCTGCGCAGCTACCGCCAGCTGCCGAAAAATTTCTACCACATCCAGACCAAGTTCCGTGACGAGCGCCGGCCGCGCTTCGGCATCATGCGCGGGCGTGAATTCACGATGAAGGATGCCTACTCGTTTGACCGCGACAAGGCCGCTGCGCTCGTGAGTTATGGCCTGATGTACAAGGCCTACTGCGCCATCTTCGACCGCTTCGGCCTGCGCTACCGCGCGGTGGCGGCCGACACCGGCGCCATCGGCGGTGATGCGTCGCATGAGTTCCAGGTGATTGCCGACACCGGCGAAGACGCGCTGGTGTATTGCCCCAGCAGTGACTACGCCGCCAACATCGAGCTGGCCGAAGCCGTGGCGCCGGCCGCGCCACGCGCCGCGCCCGGCATGCCGCTGGCCAAGACGCCCACACCCGGCAAGAGCACCTGTGCCGATGTGGCAGCGCTGCTCGGCCTGCCGCTGGCGCAGACAGTCAAGAGCCTGGTGCTGGCCACCGATGAAACCAACAAGGACGGCGAGGTGGTCAAGTCCACCGTCTGGTTGCTGCTGGTGCGCGGCGACCATGATCTCAACGAGATCAAGGCCGGCAAGCTGCCGGGCTTGAAGAGCGGTTGGCGTTTTGCCACCGGTGCCGAGATCGAGGCGCACTTCGGCTGCAAGCCGGGCTACCTGGGGCCGATCGGTTTGCAAAAGCCGCTGCAGGTGATCGCCGACCGCACGGTGGCAGCGATGCACGATTTCGTCTGCGGCGCCAATGAGGCTGACTTCCACTTCACCGGCGTCAACTGGGGCCGTGACCTGCCCGAGCCACACCTGGTGGCCGACATCCGCAATGTGTTGGCCGGTGACCCGTCGCCCGACGGCCAGGGTCTGCTGGCCATCCAGCGTGGCATCGAGGTCGGCCATGTGTTCTACCTGGGCACCAAGTATTCAGAGTCGATGGGCGCCACCTACCTCAATGAAGCTGGCAAGCCACAGCTGATGGAAATGGGCTGTTACGGCATCGGCGTCACCCGCATCCTGGGCGCCGCCATCGAGCAGAACCACGATGCGCGCGGCATCATCTGGCCGCTGTCGATCGCGCCGTTTGCGGCGGTGCTCTGCCCGATCGGCTATGAGCGCTCGGCCGAGGTGAAAGCGGCGGCCGATGCGCTGCATGCCGAGTTGCTGACCATGGGCATCGACGTGCTGCTCGACGACCGCGGCGAGCGCCCGGGCGCGATGTTTGCCGATTGGGAATTGATCGGCGTGCCGCAGCGCCTGGTGATCTCTGACCGTGGCTTGAAGGCCGGCACCGTGGAACTGCAGGGCCGGCGTGAAGACGCTGCCACCGTGGCACCGCTGGCCGATGCAGCCGCGCTGCTGAAGGCGCGGCTGCTGGCATGACCCGGCCAGGCCGGCGCGCCTGCCTGGCCGGCGGCGCGGCCATGCTGCTGTGGCCGCGCCTGGCGGCAGCCGGGCCCCAGGCTGAAGAGCCGCTGGCCGACGCGGGGCGCACCGCCTTGTCGGCGGCGATTGCCAGCGCTGCGCCGCCCAAGCCGGGCTTTGCCGATGCCGAGCAGCGCCTGGCCTTCGGCCGCTGGCAGGCCATGATGGGAGAGCGTCTGAAGCGTTGGAAAAGCGAGGCCCACACCCGGGTCGAATTTCTGCAGACGCTGTGGTACGAAGCCCAGCGCGCCGGGCTGGAGCCAGCACTGGTGCTGGGCCTGGTGCAGGTGGAAAGCGGCTTTCGCAAATATGCGATCAGCAGTGCCGGTGCACGTGGCTACATGCAGGTGATGCCGTTCTGGGCCCGGGTGATCGGCGACGGCGACCCGGCGCGCTTGTTCCACCTGCAGACCAATCTGCGCTTCGGCTGCGTCATCCTGCGCCACTACCTGGACGTGGAGCGTGGCAACCTGTTCTTCGCGCTGGGCCGCTACAACGGCAGCCGCGGCAAGCCGGCCTACCCGGATGCGGTGATGGCCAACCGGCTGAAGTGGCTGGCCTGAACGGCAAGCGCCGGCTGCTTGGCCCTGTCAGCTTGCAAACCGGGGCCCGGCGTGGCCTGGCGTGGCCTGGCGATGTGGCTTGGCGATGTGGTTTGGTGATTGCAGCAAGGGTGGTGGGGTGGTAGAAGTCTGTGCCAGCCGCGTGACTTTCAAACCTTGCCGAAGCCATGATCAATCTCATCAAGCGTTTGATCAAGAAGGTGCTGCCCTTTGTCTTCCTGGAGCCCGAGGGCGAGCGGGGCATCGCCAGCATGGGCCACCGCGAGTACGTGGGTGGCATGTGGGACGAAATCGGCAGCTTGCAGTTCAATTTTCTGGTCGCGCAGGGCCTGAAGCCACAGCACTACCTGCTGGACATCGCCTGCGGCGCATTGCGCCTGGGCGTCAAGGCCATCCCCTACCTGGACCGAGGCCACTACCTGGGCATCGAAAAAGAAGCAGGGCTGGTGAAGGCGGGGCTGGCACAGGAGCTTGACCCGGCTGTGCGTGAAGCCAAGCAGCCCAACATCGTGGTGTCAGACGCGTTTGAGTTTGCCAAGCTCAACCAGCAGGCCGATTTCGCGATTGCGCAGTCGCTGTTCTCGCACTTTCCGCCGCCCTTGATCACGCTGTGTTTCCAGAAGCTGCATCCGCACCTGGTCGATGGCGGCGTGTTCTTTGCCACCTATTTCGAGACCAGCGCCAAGATCCGCAACCCCACGGTGCCACATGACCACGGCTACTTTGCCTACACCCAGGCCGAGATGTGCGGCTTTGGTGAGGCCAACGGCTATGTTGCCAACTACATCGGCCACTGGAATCACCCGCGTCAGCAAGTGATCGTGGCTTACCGCAAGCGCGCGCTTTGAGCCAGCGCGGGGGCTCAGCGCAGGCCGGCCCAGGCCAGCGGCGCGGCCTGGGTGATGCCCACCAGGCGCAGCACACGTTCCACGGTGTCGTTGACCAAGTCGTCGATGGTGGCCGGCTTGTTGTAGAACGCCGGCAGTGGCGGGAAGACGATGCCGCCCATCTCGGTCACCGCCGTCATGTTGCGCAGGTGCGCCAGGTTGAACGGTGTCTCGCGCACCATCAGCACCAGCGGCCGGCGCTCCTTGAGCGTGACATCGGCCGCGCGTGTGAGCAGGTTGTCGCCAAAGCCGTGGGCCACGGCGGCCAGGGTCTTCATCGAGCAGGGCGCCACCACCATCGCGGCGGTGTCAAAGCTGCCGCTGGCCACGCAGGCGCCGATGTCGGCGGGGGCGTAAGACTTGTCGGCCAGTGCATCCAGGGCCTGGCGGTCCAGCGCCAACTCATGGTGGGCATTGAGCACGCCGGCCGGCGTCACCACCAGGTGGGTTTCCAACCCCAGCGCGCGTGCGCGTTGCAGCAGCCGCACGCCGTAGATGGCGCCACTGGCGCCGGTGATGCCGACCACCAGCCTGGCCGGCGTTGCAATCACTTGGTGATCAGCTGCTGCAGCTCACCCGACTGGTACATCTCCATCATGATGTCTGAGCCGCCGACAAATTCGCCATCGATGTACAGCTGCGGGATGGTCGGCCAGTTGGCGTAGTCCTTGATGCCCTGGCGGATGTCGTCGTCTTCGAGCACGTTGATGGTGGTCAGCTCGGTCACGCCGCTGGCTTTCAGCACCTGGATGGCGCGGCCCGAGAAGCCGCATTGCGGAAACTGCGCCAGGGCATCAAGGACTACGCCAACTGGCCGACCATCCC
>JANNMP010000273.1:0-2095 GCA_031398015.1 Burkholderiaceae bacterium | reverse complement strand
TTGCGCAACAAGCTGCAGAAGGCGCTGCTCGACATCGACCCGGCCACGCCCGAAGGCGCCGAGATCTTGAAGCTCAACCGCGCCAGCCGCTACATCCCCACCTCGCCCGACAACTACAAGGGCATCGAGGCCGCCGGCCGCAGTGCTGGATTGATCTGAGCAAGCGTGAAGCTTGAGCTCGATGGGGTGGCCGCGCGCCACCCGGCGGCCCGCCCCGGCGCCACACCCGCGCTGCAGCCGCTGCACCTGCAGGTGCAGCCCGGTGAGCAGGTGGCGGTGATCGGCCCCTCGGGTGCCGGCAAGACCACGCTGCTGCAGGTGCTGGCCTGCGCGCTGCCGCCGGCTTCCGGCCAACTGCAAGTGGACGGCGCCAACCCCTGGGCCTTGCCACGCGCGGCGTTGCAGCGCCTGCGCGGGCGCTTGTTTCTGGCGCCGCAGACACCACCGCTGCCGCCGCGCCAGCGGGTGGTCACTGCGGTGCTGGCCGGCCGGCTGCCGGTCATGGGCGCCTGGGCCAGCCTGCGCTCGCTGTTCTACCCCAGCGACATCCCCGGCGCGCACGCCGCGCTGGCCCGCTTTGACCTGGCCGACAAGCTGTTCGACCGGGTGGACCGCCTGAGCGGCGGTGAGCGCCAGCGCGTGGGTCTGGCGCGTGCGCTGGTGGCGCCGGCCACGCTGTGGTTGGTCGATGAGCCGCTGTCGGCACTCGACCCCACTCGCGCGCGCCAGGCCATCGCCACGCTGGTGCAGCAGGCCGCTGCACGGCGCATCACCCTGGTGACGACGCTGCACCAGGTGGAGGTGGCGCTGGCGCAGTTTCCGCGCGTGGTGGGCCTGCGTGATGGTGCATTGGTGTTCGACCTGCCGGCGGCCAGCGTGAGCCCCGCCCACCTGGCCAGGCTGTATGACCAGCATGAAGAAGAGCTGCACGGCCCAGCGCCGTCCGCGCCGGACAGCCCTGCCGCCAGCCCACCGGCGCCAGTGGTGATGCACTGCCGATGACTGCGAGCCTGACCGCCCTCCGGCACGGCCCGCCCCGCCATGACCCGGCCTGGCTGGCCCGGCTGTTCTGGCTGGGCGCGGCCGCCGTGCTGCTGTGGCCGCTGGTGGTGGCCACCGAGTTCAAGCCCTGGGCATTGTTCGCCCCCGACAACCTGAAGGTGACCGCCCAGTTCCTGGCCACGTTCCTGCCACCGGCGCATTCGGCCGAGTTTCTGGCCATGGTGGCGCGCGAGGCCTGGCGCACCGTGGCCATTGCCACCGCCGGCATGGCACTGGCGCTGCTGCTGGCCCTGCCGCTGGCGCTGCTGGCGGTGCGGGTGCTGTCGGTGTCGGCGCTGGCGGGGCGCATGGCGGCGGGCCCGTTCTGGCTGCGCCAGGTTGTGCGCTGGCTGCTGATCGTGCTGCGCAGCGTGCCCGAGCTGGTGTGGGCGCTGGTGTTCGTGCGCGTGGTCGGCCTGGGGCCCACGGCCGGCGTGCTGGCGATTGCGCTCACCTACAGCGGCATGCTGGGCAAGGTGTATGCCGAGATCCTGGAAAGCGGCGACGTGCATGCCACCCAGACCCTGCTGCGCAATGGCGCCTCGCGCGGCCAGGCGTTGGTCTACGGCTTGCTGCCGCAGAACGCGGCCGAGCTGACCAGCTACACCGTCTACCGCTGGGAATGCGCGATCCGCAGCTCGGTGGTGCTGGGCTTTGTCGGCGCCGGTGGCCTGGGCCAGCAGATGGACAACTCGATGAAGATGTTCAACGGCGGCGAGGTGTTCACCATGCTGGCGGTGTTCGTGGCCCTGGTGGCGCTGGCCGACCGGGTGAGCGCGGGCCTGCGCAAGGGGCTGGGGTGAGCGCCGGTCAGCCCGCGCCGCAGGCGCTGCCACCACCGCAGGCGCTGCCACCACCACTGTGGAGCGCACGCTGCCGCGCCTGCTGGTTCAGCCTGGCGCTGCTGGCGCTGGTGGTGGCCAGCTTCTGGTCACTCGATCTGCAGTGGGGACGAACCCGCCCAGGCTACTACGGGCTCGATTGGATCGAGATGCCCGGCGTGGATGTCGTAGCCGATCTGAATGAGCCCCTTGCGGGCTTGCCGGACAATTCC
>JANNMP010000264.1:0-6034 GCA_031398015.1 Burkholderiaceae bacterium | reverse complement strand
GCCGAGCTGCTGCACGCGCGCGGGCCACAGCAGGTGGCCTTCAACACCGGCGCACAGCAACACACCACCGAGCTCGCCGCGAGGGACACGCTGTCGCTGCCGGCCGGCTGCTGGCGGCAATTCATCAACCCCGGCGACGAGGATTGCGAAGCCCTGCTGGTGGTCCAGGGCGACTCACGCAAGACGCCGCACTTTGAGGCCGCCACCCACGCCGCCGCGCTGGCACAGGACACCACGCTGGACGCCGGCGGCCGCCTGGCGCGGCACAGCCTGCTGCCGCCCGCCATGTCGGTGTGAACGGCCTGACGCCAGTGGCCCTGCCGGGCACCTTGCTCGACGGTCGCAGCCTGGCGGCCGTGTTGGTCGAACTGCACAGGCTGCACCGCCCGTTGCACCATGTCCTGGCCGGTGCCGGCCACCTGTACCCGATGCAGCAGCCGCAGGCCGTGGCGGCCGGTCTGCACAAATTCCTGCACAAATTCCTGCACGAACGCCTGCACGAACGCCTGCATGCCTTCCGCCAAACGTTCCTGCACCGCTTGAGGGAGCCCTGCCCATGAAAAACAACCGCCTGCTGGAGCTCTTTCGCGCCGGCCAGTCTGCCGTGGCCGGCTGGATGAGCTTCGAGTCGGCCTATGCCGCCGAATTGGTGGGCAGCAGCGGCTTTGATGCCGTGGTCATCGACTGCCAGCACGGCATGGCCGGCCACGCACAGATGCTGGCCATGCTGCAAGCGCTGTCGCACACCGCGGCCGTGCCGCTGGTGCGGGTCAGCCAGAACAACCTGGCGGAGATCAACCGTGCGCTGGACGCTGGTGCCTGGGGCGTGATCTGCCCGCTGGTGAATTCGGTGGCCGAGGCCGTGGCCTTTGCGCGCGCTTGCCGCTACCCGCTGGGCGGCATGCAGGGAGACCGTTCATTCGGCCCGGCGCGTGGCCTGCTGGTGGGCGGTGCCGACTACGCGCAGCACGCCAACGCGCAGATGCTGGCGCTGGCGATGATCGAAACCCAGGCCGGGCTGGACGCGGTCGAAGCGATTGCCGCCGTGCCCGGCTTGGACGGCCTCTTCATCGGCCCCAGCGACCTGGGCATTGCGCTGGGCCTGGGCCCGGGTGCAGCGCACAGCCACCCGGTGCTGAACAGCGCCATCGGCCGCATTCACCAGGCCTGCCAAGCTGCTGGCAAGGTGGCCGGCATCTGGTGCGGCAGCGCAGAGATGGCGCGCGACATGCTGGCCCAAGGCCTGCAACTGGTGGTGCCGGGGCATGACGCGATCTGGCTTAAGGCCGAGATGGCGCGCCGGCTGGCTGTGGTGCGGCCACAGGCCTGACAAAGCCCACCACCGGCCGGCGCGAGATGGCGCTTTTCATCTCGATCTTGGTGACAAGCACGGGGCCCACGGCGGCGGTGTTGGCCACATGCGTGCCGCCAGGGTTGCAGGTCCACGCCGTCGATTTCAAGCACGCGGATGCGGCCTGTGCCGTCGGCCGATCACGTGGGCTGCACGCGCATGCTGCGCACCAGGCCCAGGTTGGCGTCGAGTTCGGCTTGGCTGATCCAGCGGTGGCGCACGGCATGCGCGCCGGCCACCAGGCGGGCGATGTCGGCGGTGATGGCTTCCTTGTCCAGCGGCCACAACAGCGGCCCGTTCATGTGGAAATCCAGCCGCGCATCGCCGGCCGTGATGGAGCAGCCGTGCACCGGGTACGGAACCAGCGCGCACAGCAGGTGCGTGGCGGTGTCAAAGCGCTTGTGCTGGACAAGCCAATGCGTGGCCAAGGTCTGATGCAGGCCATCGCACGTGTGAACCGCGTGTTTCGGGACAAGCCGGCCGGGCTGATCGTGGACGACATCGGCATTGCGCAGAACCTGAAGTCCTGACGTCCGCGTTGCGCCACAGGACCAAACCGCTCGTGCGGCAGCCCTGCGACGACTTTGCCAATGGCCATGCGGCTGTGAACGTGACGCTGGACAACTTCGGCACCATCGGTGCGAGGCAGCTGCGCGGCACGCTCAATGGCGCGTCATTCCTCACGTACTGCACCGACCTGTTCCAGAGCTTCAGCTGGAACCAGAGCGACACCTACAGCCTGGTCAGCAATGGCTCGGCCCAGGGTTTCACCGAGACCCAGGCTGACAGTCTGGGCAAGCTCTGCACCGCCGCCGGTGGCAACGCCACCAACACCACCGACAGCGTGGCGTTCCAGCTGGCGGTGTGGGAGATCCTCTGCGAAGCCGCGCCGTCAAGCGTGGCTGCTGGCAACTTCAGGTTGTTGAGCGGTGCATCGGCCGATCAACGCAACCGCGCCGACGGTTGGCTGGCAGCGGTTGTGAATCCGCTGGCGGCCAAGTCATTCAGCGCGCAGCGCTTGCACAGCAGCGTGGCACAAGATTTTGTGGTGTTCACCGAGCTGCCCAGGCCGCTGCCGCAGCCAGCGCCTGGCCCGGTGCCTGAGCCGGCTGGCGATGCCTTGGTGGGTTTGGCGCTGGCGGGTCTGGCGGCAACACGCCGGCGCAGTCGAGGCTGAGGGCTTGTGCCGTGCAGCAAAAAAGGCCGTGCAGTGCACGGCCTTTTTGATCGATCAACTTGGTCGGGGGTGAAAGGATTCGAACCTTCGACCCTCTGGTCCCAAACCAGATGCGCTACCAGGCTGCGCTACACCCCGAAGGCCCGCATTCTAGCCGCTGACATTGGCCGGTGCGGGCAGCGCCAACTGCCTGGCCACCGTCTCACATTGGCGGATGTGTTGTTCGCACACGTACTGCAAGGCTGAGAACGTCAGCGCCGCCGACACCAGCTGCCCAGCCACCGGCAGGTATTTGGCGGCTTGCTGGGTGCTCAGGCGCACGCCCACGGTCTTCAGCAGCATCAGCACCAGCTCACGGGTGACAAGCTTGCCAAGCACCACGCTGCCACCTGCCGAGATGGCCTTGTAGGCCACCATCCGGCGCTCGGGCGCCAGGCGTTCGACTTGCTGCGGGCTCAAGCCGAAGGCGGTGCTGATCTCGGGCAGCAGCTTGACCAGGATGCCGATGTCGGTCACCCAGTCGATGCCAGGCAGCGGCACCATGGCCACACCGGCGGCCAGCAGGGCCCGCTGGCGCACGCGTTGCCGGCAGCGGCGTGCCGTTCGGGCCAGCCCATCTTCAGGTGTTGTCATGCTGCAGGCGCGTGGGCCATGGTTTGGGCCATGGTTTGGGCCATCACCACGATGCCATCGGCGTCGGCCACCAGCCAATCACCGGGGCGCACCACCACACCCTGCAAGCGCACTGGCACGTCCACCAGGCCGGCATGGCGGCGCTCGGTCGGCAGAGGCATCAGGCCGAGCGCGCGGACGCCCAGGCTGGTGGCGGCCAGTTCGGCCACGTCACGCACGCAGCCGTCGACCACCACGCCTGCCCAACCGTTGCGCGCTGCCGCAGCCGCCAGGTTGCCACCCAGCAAAGCATGCCGCAGCGAGCCGCCACCATCGACCACCAACACCCGGCCCTGGCCAGGCGTCTCGACCATGGCTTTGACCGAGGTGTTGTCCTCATGGCATTTGACCGTGGCCACCGGGCCGGCAAACGCTGCCTTGCCGCCATAGGCCTGAAACACCGGTGGCAGCACACGGAAGCTGCCGCTGGTGTCGTGTTTGTGCAAGTCGCAGAGGTCGCAGGTCAGCAATGGCGTCATGGGCAGGCTCCGAGGCTGTGCAAGGGCAGCCAACGCCGGGAATGATAGGCCGGCGGGTGCGTGCGCCAGCGCCCCGGCACCGCGCAACACCCGTTCGACCGTTCACCCGACACGGCCATCCACTGCCCCGTTGTCGCCCGCTTGCCCTACCGCGCCGACCAGGCCCAGGTCGATTGGCTCGGCCCGCTTCAAGCCAGCGCACGCGCATCGACCGACTGGCTGGCGCACAGCCTGCCCCAGGCATCTGCGCTCAAACCGCTGCAGCAACCTCTGTGCACTTGCCTGGGGGGTGTCCTGCCGCCTGCGGTTGACCCACAGGCGGCCCGACGACGCCATCACGGCGCCGCGGTGCAGGTGGGTGGGCAACTGGTGCAGGTGGTCGACAAAGCAGTGCACAGCACGCCATTCGGCAGCTTGCTGCACTTCGAGCGTGCAGACCTGGCTGCCAGCAACGCACCGCCACTGCCGCAGGTGTTGATCGTGGCGCCGCTGGCATCTCACTTCGCCACCCTGCTGGCGGACACCGTGCACACGCAACAACGCCCCGGCTTGCGGGGCGTTGTGGCACTTCAGCATTTGGAGGCGCGACCGGGAGTCGAACCCGGCTGGACGGATTTGCAATCCGTTGCATAACCGCTTTGCTATCGCGCCGCTGTGGGCATCCATTGCACTGACAAAAATGGGAAGCCGAGGCTTCCCACTTTCTTCACATCAGGATTCTGGAGCGGGAGACGAGTCTCGAACTCGCGACCTCAACCTTGGCAAGGTTGCGCTCTACCAACTGAGCTACTCCCGCAAACTTCCGCCTTGCGTTTTGCGCTTGGCGAAGCTGGCATTCTAGCTGACTTTTCAGCTGCTCCGGCAGGCCGCCCAGGCTCAATGCGGCAGGGCTTCGGCAGTGCCCGTGCCGGTGGCCACCTCGGGCTTTGGCGTCTCCACCTTGGCCGGCAGCGGGTCGTCTTCGGGCAGCGCCGGTGGCATGGTTTCCAACGCCATTTCCAGCACCCGCTCGATCCAGCGCACCGGCACGATCTCGAGGTGGTTCTTCACGTTCTCGGGGATGTCCTGCAGGTCTTTGACGTTCTCTTCCGGGATCAACACGGTCTTGATGCCACCCCGGTGTGCTGCCAGCAGCTTTTCCTTCAAGCCGCCAATGGCGGTGATCTCGCCGCGCAGGGTGATCTCGCCGGTCATCGCCACATCGGCGCGCACCGGGATGTTGGTCAGCGCCGAGACAAAGGCCGTGGCCATGGCCGCACCGGCGCTGGGGCCGTCCTTGGGCGTGGCGCCGTCGGGCACGTGGATGTGGATGTCGCGCTTCTCGAACATCTCGTCCTTCACGCCCAGGCGGCGTGAACGGCTGCGGATGACCGAGCGCGCGGCTTCCACCGATTCCTTCATCACGTCACCCAACGAGCCGGTGCGGATGATGTTGCCCTTGCCAGGCATCACCGCCGCCTCGATGGTGAGCAGGTCGCCACCCACCTCGGTCCAGGCCAGGCCCACCACCTGCCCGACCTGGTTCTTCTTCTCGGCGCGGCCGTAGTCGAACTTGCGCACACCCAGATAGTCGTTCAGGTTCTCGTCGGAGACGATCACCTTGCCGTCGACCTTCTTGAGCTGGATGCTCTTGACGGTCTTGCGGCAGATCTTGGAGATCTCGCGCTCCAGTGAGCGCACACCCGCTTCTCGTGTGTAGTAGCGAATGATCCCGCGGATCGCCGACTCGGCGACGTCCAGTTCCTCGTCCTTCACGCCATTGTTCTTGCGCTGCTTGGGCACCAGGTAGCGCTGGGCGATCGAGACCTTCTCGTCCTCGGTGTAGCCCGACAGGCGGATCACTTCCATCCGGTCGAGCAACGCTGGCGGGATGTTCATCGAATTGCTGGTGGCGATGAACATCACGTCCGACAAGTCGAAATCGACCTCGACGTAGTGGTCGCTGAAGGTGTGGTTCTGCTCCGGGTCCAGCACTTCCAGCAAGGCCGACGATGGGTCACCGCGGAAGTCCATGCCCAGCTTGTCGATCTCGTCGAGCAGGAACAGCGGGTTGCGCACCCCCACCTTGGTCAGGCTCTGCAGCACCTTGCCCGGCATGCTGCCGATGTAGGTGCGGCGATGTCCTCGGATCTCGGCTTCATCGCGCACACCGCCCAAGGCCATGCGCACAAACTTGCGGCCGGTGGCGCGCGCCACGCTCTGGCCCAGGCTGGTCTTGCCCACGCCCGGGGGCCCCACCAGGCACAGGATCGGCGCCTTGACCTTGTCCACCCGCTGCTGCACCGCAAGGTATTCAAGGATGCGTTCCTTGACCTTGTCGAGACCGTAATGGTCTTCGTTGAGCACCTCTTCGGC
>JANNMP010000262.1:0-1541 GCA_031398015.1 Burkholderiaceae bacterium | reverse complement strand
CAAGGCGCGTGAGCGGCTTGTCCACATGTCCACCGGGCGGAGTTGATGCATCAGAGAGATGGGTGTTTGCATGGGCGTAGGTGTCGAAGCTCTGTTTACCAGCGCGCTGGGCCTGGCGCCGCCGTGGGAGGTCGACAAGGTCGATCTCGATACCGCGCGTCGGCGTATTGACTTTGAGGTCCGGTTTACCGCCAAGGCGATGGCCTGTCCTGGCTGCGGCACGGGCGCTCAGCCTGTTCATGACCGCCTGCGCCGCTCCTGGCGGCACCTGGACTTCTTTCAGTTCGAGGCTTGGCTTCATGCCGACGTGCCACGTGTGGCCTGTGGTGGGTGCGGCAAGACCACCCAGCTTGGCGTGCCATGGGCTCGCGAAGGCTCCGGGTTCACCGCCTTGTTCGAGCCACTCGCGCTGGCACTGTGCCGCGACTTGCCGGTGCGCCAAGCGGCGGCTTTGCTGCGCTGCGCCGACAAACAGCTGTGGCGGCGCATCTCCTTCTACGTTGATCAAGCTCGCGCTGTTGATGACATGAGCGCCGTCCAGATCATCGGCATCGACGAGACCAGTCTGCGCCGCGGGCAGAACTACATCACCGTTGTGCACGACCTGGCGGCCAAGCGGCTGCTGTTCGCAACCGAGGGCAGAGACCACCAGACGGTGGTGGACTTCGCCACCGACCTGATCGCCCATGGCGGCGATCCCGAGCAAATCCGCCACGTCTGCCAAGACATGAGCGCGGCCTACGCCAAGGGCGTGGCCCAGGCACTGCCCAAGGCGCAGATCAGCTATGACCGCTACCACGTGGTGGCCATGGCCAATGAGGCGATGGACAAGGTGCGCCAAGCCGAACTGCGCGACGAACCGCAGGCCGTGGCCAAGGCACTGGGAACCTCTGAGCGCAAGACCATCAAGGGCTTGATGTGGGGGATGCGCAAGAACCCCAGCGGTTGGTCGCGCACGCAGATCAACGCGATGCACTGGCTGCAGCAATCGGGGCTCAAGAGCGCGCGGGCTTGGCGGCTGAAGATGGCGCTGCGCGAGGTGTACGCGCGGGCCGCAGCGAGCAACGACCCGATCAGCGCCAAAGCCGAATTGACCGCTTGGTTGAGCTGGGCCAGGCGGTGCCGACTGGAACCGCTCAAGAAGCTGGCCAAGACGATCAGCGAGCGTCTCACGGCTGTCGTGCGCGGCATGACCGACAACCGCAGCAACGCCTTCGTCGAGGCAATGAACGGCCTGCTACAGCAGGCCAAGCGCGCTGCCCGAGGCTTTCGCACGGCATCAAACTTCATCGCCATCGCCTACCTGCGCATGTCCAAACTTAAGCACCTGCCAGCCCATCCGTTCGCCACACCAGCCCAAAAATGAGATCGTTGGGTTCCACACTAAACGACATAGAGCCGCTCATCGTCTACAAGAAGTCCAAGTTCGATAACCTACCAACCTCATTCATCACTCAACTACGCAAGGCGGTACAAGATGCCCTCTGAACTTGAGAAGTTTCAAACAAACCTTTTGCAGTCGGTGAAGCAGATGCGGCGCG
>JANNMP010000244.1:0-4875 GCA_031398015.1 Burkholderiaceae bacterium | reverse complement strand
CATGGCCTGCCACTCAGCGAGGCGAACTTCAGCTGCTACTGCGACCACTCGATGGCCCAATGGGCCCTGGTGCGCCAGGGCATGGGCATCGGCGCCATGATGGACGAGATCGCCCGCGACACCCCGGGCATCATCCGAGTGCTCGACGACGTGCCGCCCGTGCGCTTCCCCATCTGGCTGGTCACCCACCGCGAGCTTCGCACCTCGCGGCGGATCCGTGTGGTGTTCGAGGCGCTGGCGCAGGGGTTGGCTACGGGCAACTGAGCCAATCAGCAGTTTTCGATGGGTTGTGGCTGCGATGTAGGTCTGAATGAGTTGGGGTGGAACCGAAGAAGTGCCACCGCCGCTTGGGTCGGCGGCCCCAGTTCGGCCGATCGAACTGCAGAGGTACGAAGCGCGTCGGCCCTGCGACAAGTGACGCAAGGTCCTGACCGGCATTGGGGCAGCAGCCCCTTCGAGCCACCGTCGCCCTATGGCGCCGCACTTTGGAACCGGTCATTGACGTTGCGATTCCCCCGATTGAGGGCCGCGCGGCGCGATGGCTTTGCGGTGGCGCGCTGCGCTGCGCTGCATGCCGAACGGGTACGTGGCGACAGCATGGCCCAACGACAACGCCGCCTGGCAGTGACCCCGCTCGATGATGAAGGTGAGAAAAACAGCGCAATGACGTTCGTCGTCGCTTTGGGAGCTTCGATGCGTCAAGTCAACCATCAGCGGATGGCGCCATCGGGCTTGGGCACGTTGCCCGGCAGGCCGGGGGAGATCGGCGAGCAGTTGCGGCATTCCGTCGCCGAGCGTGCCATCGCACGGACCTTCGCGCACGAGAGCGGGCGCACCGTCGGTGCGATTGCCGACGCGCTGCGGAGCCTGGCACCGATGGTGGCGGGCTTGATCAAACGGCGCCAGCGCGAGGCGCTGGACAACATCGTCGATGCACCGGTGCCGACAGTGCCCCTGCCCGAGCAGATGATGGTGGAAGCGCGGATGACAGCCCACGCGCGCAGCGAAGTTCTGGCCTCGGGTGACTGGCTGAGGGCGGCGCAGGTGGCCGAACTGGCTGGTTTCAGCGCCTCGAAGCTGAGCGCGCAGCCGACCGACATGGCCGAGAGTGCCCATGGTTGAGCCGGCCGGCTCCAAGCCGTCCGCGACCCAGCAACGCGTCGACGTCGAAGATCGTGCCTGCCAGCACCGTGCCGGCTCCGCCAGCGGTTCTGCACATCACGCCGGCCGCCTGGAAGGCCGGCGCTGCGCTGCATCGCGTTCATCTCGATGTCTGCGCAGCCGAGATGTTCAACCCAGGCATCCAGGAAAACGCCAGGTTCAGCCCCATCGTCACGGCAGCGGGAAAGCCCATCCCGACGCTGTACGGTGGCACCAGCTTCAATTGCGCGGCGATGGAAACCCTCTTCCGCGACGTGCCGTTCGCACCCGGACTGAAAACCTTCGCCAAGCACAAGCTGGATGGGCAACTGCTCTCGGTGCTGGCCCCCGCCGCAGCATTGACGCTGGCCGACCTGCGCAGCGTGCCACTGCGCCAAGCTGGGTCTGGAGCGCAAGCAGTGGATCGACACCGACACGGACAGCTGCAGCCAGCCCCGAAAGTGGGCTGCGGCCATCCACGCGCAGCACGCACACATCCAGGGCCTTTGCTGGACCTCGCGGCAAGATGGCGGCGCCATGGCGGTGATGCTGTTCGGCGATCGTGTTGGTCCAGGCGCATTGACGCAACACCAGATGCAACGCCCAGCCGAAGCATGTCCGGCAGGGCCTCGGCCAGCCACCATTGCCTGATCAACAGTCCGGTCAGTTCGCGCAAGGCGCTGACTGACGGTGGGCGACGCCGGGGCGCGCATCAGCGTCGGCGTCCACCCCTGGCTCAATGTCTGCTCGGCAGGGCGGCGCTGGACAAGGCCACGGTCGCAGACAAGGTCAGCCGCAGTGCGGCATTCGGGTTGCGCTCGGCGGCACTGAGGCCGAGGTGGTTGACGAAGTCAGCGAGCCAGGGCGCCGCAGTCGGCGCGGCCGGGACACCGAGCGAGCGGGCCGTGGCAGCCGGTGCTGGTGGGCTCCAATCGATCAGCGGCAGCGCGTTCGGCGCCAGCGGCTTGGGCTGCAGCGGCGGCCAGGCCGCCAGCATCAGCTTGCCGCCATCGTTGAACACGGCATTGCTGCCGCCTCCGGCGTGCAGCGCATCGTGTCCTGCGCCGCCGAACAGCACGTCGTTGCCACCACCGCTGCGCAGCGTGTCGGCCGCGCCCTGGCCATCGGCCAGCGTCAACACCTGCAGCTTCGCATTGCCGAGCCGATGCAGCGTGCCGTTGTCGCCGAACACGATGTTGTCACCCTGGCCGGCATCTACAACATCGCTGCCGATGCCGCCGAACAGCAAGTCGGCGCCGCTGCCGGCGTCGATCTGGTCGTCGCCACCGCGGCCGAATTCGGTGCTGCGCGCGGTGCTGACCTGCCCATCGTCGAGTGCCACGAAGCCATGGTCACCAAAAACGATGTTGATACCGTCACCGGCATTGATGCGGTCGCCGCCACCGCCGCCGAAGATGATGTCGTTGCCACTGCCGGTGATGATCAGGTCGCCGCCGTCGGGGCTGGTGTCGTCGCTGGGGCCACCGGGCACGCTGTCGACACTGCGCAGGCGGCCGCGCTGGTAGTCCAGCACGGCGCGGTCGCCGAGCACGAGGTTGAATCCGCCACCGGCATCGATGTGGTCGGCGCCGGCGCCGCCGACGATGAGGTCGTCGCCCGCCGCCACCGTGGCGTCGCGGCCATCGCCGAAGAGCATGTCGTCACCGCTGCCGCCGAAGACCGTGTCGTTGCCGGCACCGCCGATCACCACCACGCGGCCGGTCTTGCCGCTGGCACGGTCGGGGTTGCCGACCGTGATGCGGTCATTGCCGGCGCCGGCGTCGTAGACGATCGTGGCCTGCGTCGGCGTGAGCACCTGCACATCGTCGCCACTGCTGCCGTGCAGAAGCAGCTGCATCGTCGCTGGCGTGCTGACGATCTGGTAGTCGACGCTGCCGCTGCCGGGCAACAGGTCGAGCACCTCGATGGCGGCGTAGCCGAGGCCACTGGCGCCCAGGCTCAGGCCGGTGATCAGGCGGTCGGTCAGCGTGACGGTGGCGGCCAGCGTGTTGGCGCTGTCGTCGAGGCGAAGCCTGTCGGTGCCGTCCTCGCCGTCGACGATCAGTGCGTCGATGCTGGCGGCAGCGGTGGCGGCAGCGGTGGCGGCAGCGGCAGCGGCAGCGGTGGCGGTGGCGGTGGCGTCTGCGGCATTCGCAGTCACCGCAGCACGCAGCGCCGCCGCCGGGTTGACGATCACGCCCCCCAGGGCGCCGAAGAAGCTGTCGTTGCCCGGCCCGCCGTTCAAGGTGGTGGTGGTGCCGGATGCGGTGCTGGACACGGTGAACGTGTCGTTGCCCGCGCCCAGCGAAATCTGCAGTTCCTCGAATCCGCCGTACACCAGCCCGTTGGGGCCGATGCCGAGGCCGGTGACCGTGCTCTGGCTCAGCGCGCCGGTGTTGGCCGCGGTGTCGCCGGTGTCGTCGAGCTGCAGTCTGTCTCTGCCGGTGTCGCCGGCCACGTCCAGCCGGCCGGCAATGAAGTTCAGCGTGCCCAGACCGGTCGGTGGCCGCGTGCCGACCCGCACCAGGTCGTCACCCGCGCCACCGAAGACGCGGGTGGTCGCCGACGGGGCGACCGTCTCCACCCCGATGCTGTCAGCGCCGCTGCCGCCACTGACGTTTGTCACCCCGGCGGGCGATGACTGCAGCGCCAGCACATTCGTGCCCGATCCAAGCCGCAGGTCGAGGCTGGCCAGCGGGCCGGTGAAGCCCACGCCGAGGCGGCCGAGCCCGAAGCCGGTCAGCGCCGCCGACGACAGCGTGCCGGTGTTGGCGGTGGTGTCGCCACGGTCATCGGCGAGGATGGTGTTGCGGCCGCCGCCGTCGACCAGCACGATGGCGCCAGCCAGCGCATTCAAGGTCGGCGCACCGCCGCTGCTGCCGAGCACGACGTTGTTCACGCCGGTACTGAACAGCACCCGCGTGCGTGTGCCATCGGCCGTGCTCTGCAGCAGGATGTTCTGCGCCACCGTCGAGGTGCTGATGTCGATGTTCTCGATGTTGCCGTGGCTGATGCCGGCGGCACCGAAGCCGGTCACCACGCCCGTGTTGACCACGCCGGTCAACTGCGCGCCGGCGCGGTCATCGACCACCAGCGCATCGATGCCGCCGCCGCCTTGCAGCGACAAGGCGCCCGCGACGTTGCGCATCCCCGCAGCGGTGTCGCCGACCGTCAGCACGTCGTCACCGATGCCACCATCGACCGAAGTGGCGGTGGCCGCGTTGCTGCTGTTCACGCGCAGGCTGTCGGCGCCACTGCCCAGCCGCAGCGCCAGTGTTTCGATGGTGTCGTAAGCGGCGGTGGTGCCGAGCCCCAAGCCGGTGACGCCGGTGGCGCTGAGGCTGCCACTGTTGGCGGCGCTGTCGTCGCTGTCGTCGAATGTCAGCGTGTCCTGCCCGCCCTCACCGCGCAACTGCAGCGCACCGCCGATCAAGCTCAGGCTGCGTTGTGTGCCCACCGTCATCGCATCGTTGCCGTTGCCGCCCAGCGCGATCACGCTCGTGGCCGCTGCAGTGGCCCGCAACAGCAGCACATCGTCGCCGTCACCGAGTGCGAGCGTCACATGGGTCGACGTGCCGTCGATCACCATGGTGTCGGCGCCACGGCCAAGGTTGATGCGCAGGCTGTCGCCGCTGCCCGCGCTGAAGCCGCTGAGGACCAGGCCGCTGCCCAAGCCCAGGCCGCTCAGCCTGTTGCCCATCAGCAGGCCGCTCTGCGCCGCCGTGCCGGCCCAGG
>JANNMP010000215.1:0-1503 GCA_031398015.1 Burkholderiaceae bacterium | reverse complement strand
CGTCTATGCCTGGAAAGGCCTGCTCAGTGAACATGGCTGTGCACATGACGCCATCGTCGGCCTGGGGCTTGACCAGCTGCTGATGGCCGCCGGCTACATCAGTGCGCCGGGCAAGCTGATGCACACGCCGTTCTCGCTGGTGCTGGGCATGACCTACACCTACCTGCCATTCATGGTGTTGCCGCTGTTCGGCAACCTGGCCAAGCTGGATGTGCGTTTGCTGGAAGCCGCGGCCGACCTGGGCGCCAGCCCCTGGGTGGCGTTCTGGAAGATCACCGTGCCGCTGTCCAAGGCCGGCATCATTGCCGGCAGCATGCTGGTGTTCATCCCCTGCGTCGGTGAGTTCGTCATCCCTGAGCTGCTGGGCGGGCCCGAGACGCTGATGATCGGCCGCGTCGTCTGGGACGAATTCTTCAGCAACAACGACTGGCCGATGGCCAGCGCGGTGGCGGTGGTGATGGTGCTGTTGATCATCGTGCCGCTGGCGCTGTTCAACAAATACCAGGCCGAGGCAAGCGAGGCCGGGCGGTGACAGCAGCATCGGTCAACCGCTGGTTTGCGCGTGGCTGGCTGTCGCTGGGCTACGCTTTCCTGTACCTGCCCATCGTGGCGCTGATCGTCTTCTCGTTCAACGATTCACCACTGCCCAATGTGTGGCGCGGCTTCACGCTGAAGTGGTACGCCGCCCTGCCCGATGACCGTGAGATGCTCCAGGGCTTGTGGCTGAGCTTGCGCATCGCCTTTGCCACGGCCTGCGGCGCGGTGGTGCTGGGCACGCTGGCGGCGCTGGCGTTGGTGAAGTACCGGCGCTTTCCGGGCCGCACCGCGTTCTCAGGCATGGTCAGCGCACCGCTGGTGATGCCCGAGGTGGTGGTGGGCTTGTCGCTGCTGCTGATGCTGGTGTCGATCCAGCGCGCGATCGGGTTCCCTGACCGCGGCTTGCTCACCATCTGGCTGGGCCACATGCTGCTGGGCATGGCCTACGCCACGGTGGTGATCCAGGCCCGGCTGCTGGACTTGAACCCACAGCTCGAAGAAGCGGCGATGGACCTGGGCGCACGGCCCTGGCAGGTGTTCCGCCTGGTCACGCTGCCGATGATCATGCAGAGCCTGGCCTCGGCCTGGCTGCTGACCTTCACCATCAGCTTAGACGACGTGGTGCTGTCGGCGTTCTTGTCCGGCCCCGGCGCCACCACCATGCCGCTGGTGATCTTCTCGCGCGCCCGGCTGGGGCTGAACCCTGGCGTCAACGCGGTGGCCACGCTGATCGTCGTGGTGGTCGCCATCGGCGTGCTGCTGGCCAGTTACCTGATCGCGCGTGCCGAGCGCCAGCGTGCGCTGGACTCGGCCGCTGCCAACCGCAGCTGATGCTGCTGGCCTGCCAGAGACACCCCCACAACATCCCAACAGGAGGCCCCCGATGAAGCTGTTCTGCCTGACCACCACCACCGTCGCCATGCTTGTGGCCTTTCCGGCGCAGGCCCAGAGCAATGCCGACATCCT
>JANNMP010000213.1:0-9642 GCA_031398015.1 Burkholderiaceae bacterium | reverse complement strand
CGTCTGACGCTGGTTCAGGGCAAGTTCCAACAGGTCAAGCGCATGCTGGCGGCGGCGCGCAACCACGGAAGCGGCTTGGACCGCCCCGCTTTTGTCGCGCTCTCGTTGGCCGATGGGCCGGCACCGGGCCAGTGGCGCTTCGTCACCGATGCCGAGCGCGCGGTGCTGGTAGCCAAAGCGCCGGGCAGCTGAGCTGCCGGGCTTGGGCGCGCCATCTCAGCGCGCCTGCAGTTGCAGCCGGGCGAACTGCACCACCTCGTCAGCCACCAGCTCACAAGCCTGCAGCGCCAGCGGGTCGGCCGCCTGGCCAGGCACGCCAAAGGGCTTGGCTGTGGCGTTGAGCACGGCGCCGAACGGCGTCGGCCAGCCGCGCAATGCATGCACGATGGCGCGCAGCGCCGCCAGCGTGCTGCCCATGGCCTGGGCGCCGTCGGCACAGACGATGCAGCCCACCGCGCGGCCGGTCAGGTAGACGCGCGCATCGGTGCGCAGGTCTTCGGTGAAGTCGAGCGCGTTCTTCACCAGGCCCGAGACACCACCGTGGTAGGCCGGCGTGGCCAGCAGCAGGCCGTCAGCACGGCGCAGTGCCGCCACCAGCGCCAGCGCTTGCGCACTGCGCTCGGCCCGCGTGGGGTCGAAGATGTCAGCGGGCAGCTGCGCGCCGCCCAGCAGCAGGGTCTCGCAGCCCAGCGCTGCCGCGCGCGCCAGCGCCACTTGCAGCGCACGCTCTGTGGTGGAGCCCGACCGGGTGGTGCCACCCAGGCCGACGATGAAGGGGACAGCGCTCATGGATGCCTTGGCGGCGCGGATGAACGCGCGGTCGCAAAGCGCACAAGTCTAGAGGACTGCGCTCGGCCCAGCCCCGATGGACAGCGCCGGCCCCGCGCAGTACAACCTGCGGCCGGCGTCCGGGGCGTTCTTCCCCGCCGGCTTGAGCTGCAGCGACCTGCTGCCGGCGTCAGCCGCTAGAAGCCGGCCGGCGCCGATTCAGTCCACCCAAGGAGACAAGCGCGATGGACCATCGGATGAAGTTCGGCGTTTTTCTGGCGCCCTTCCACAAGCCAGGCATCAACCCCACGCTGGCGCTGGAGCAAGACCTGGAGCTGCTGCAGTGGCTGGACCGCTGCGGCTATGACGAGGCCTGGTGTGGTGAGCACCACTCGGCAGGCACCGAGATTTCGGCCAGCCCCGAGATCTTCATGGCGGTGGCCTCGCAGCGCACCAAGCACATCCGGCTGGGCTCGGGTGTGACGAGTGTCAGCTACCACAACCCGCTGTGGGTGGCCGAGCGGTTCGTGCAGCTGGACCACCTGACCCGCGGGCGGGTGATGCTGGGCCTGGGGCCGGGCTCGTTGCCGAGTGACGGCACCATGGTCGGCCTGTCGCAGACGCAGACCCGGCCGCTGCTCGAAGACGGCCTGGACATCATCATGCGGTTGTTGCGCGGCGACGAGCCGGTCACCTTCAAGAACGACCGCTGGGACCTGCGTGACGCCAGGCTGCACCTGCGGCCGTACAGCTTCCCGCTGTTCGACGTGTCGATCCCGGCCGTGGCCTCACCCACGGGCCCCAAGCTGGCCGGCAAGTACGGCATCGGCCTGTTGTCGATCGGCGCCACCACTGCTGCCGGCTTCGACGCGCTGGCGCTGCATTGGGATGTGATGGAAGCCCAGGCGGCGCACTACAAGACCACGGTCGACCGCAACAAATGGCGCCTGGTCGGCATGGTGCACTGCGCCGAAACCATGGACCAGGCCTACCGCGACGTGGAATACGGCATGGCCCAGTGGTTCGACTACTTCCAGGCGGTGGCCGCGTTCCCGCAGATGGCGGTGCCGGGCAGCAACGTCAAGGAGATGATCTCGTTCGTCAACGATTCGGGGTTTGGTGCCATCGGCACGCCCGACATGGTCAACGCGCAGATCGACCGGCTGTGGAAGCAGAGCAACGGCGGCTTCGGCGCCTACCTGATGCTGGCCCACAACTGGGCCAACTTCGACGCCACGCGCAAGAGCTACGACCTGGTCGCGCGCCATGTCTTCCCGCAGTGGCAGGGGCAGATGGGCACGCTGGCCGCCGCCGACCGGGCGCGCGCGTCGCGGCCCGAGCTGGCGGCGATCCACAGCGCCGCCGTGGAAGCCGCCACCCAGCGCTACGCCAGCGAGACCGCGCAGCGCACACGCTGATGCCGCTTGGCTGCACCGGCCCACAACGGGCCGGTGCAGCGCCAGCCCGAGGCCAGCCGGTGCGGGTGCAGCATCGCGATAATCAGGCGATGCAGATCTTCAGTGGACCGGACGGCGCAGCGGCATGGCACGCCGGCTGCGCCGGTGTGCCCGGCAGTGCAGTGACGATCGGCAATTTCGACGGCGTGCACCGCGGCCACCAGGCCATGCTGGCGCTGCTCAACAGTGAAGCCCGGCACCGCAGCGTGCCGTCCTGCGTGCTGACCTTCGAGCCACACCCGCGTGACTGGTTTGCGCGCCAGGCCGGCCGGCCAGAACTGGCGCCCGCACGCATTGCCACGCTGCGCGACAAGCTGAGCGAGCTCCAGCGCTGCGGCGTGCAGCAGGCGCTGGTGCTGCGCTTTGACGCACGCCTGGCGGCGTTGTCGCCGCAGCAGTTCATCAACGACGTGCTGGTGCGTTGCCTGCGCGCGCGTTATGTGCTGGTGGGCGACGACTTCCGCTTCGGCGCCAAGCGCGCCGGTGACTACGCGATGCTGGACGCGGCGGGTGACGCCAATGGCTTCGACGTGGCACGCATGCTCAGCTACGAGGTGCATGGCCAGCGGGTGTCGAGCTCGGCCGTGCGTGAGGCGCTGGCCAGCGGCGACCTGGCCAGCGCTGCCGCGCTGCTGGGCCGGCCGTATGCGATCAGCGGCCATGTGGTGCATGGCGCCAAGCTCGGCCGCGCGCTGGGCTGCCGCACGCTGAACCTGCGCTTTGCGCACGCCCGGCCGGCGGCGATGGGCATCTTCGTGGTGCTGGTGCATGGCCTGGCAAGCGCGCCGCTGCAAGGCGTGGCCAGCCTGGGCGTGCGGCCCACGGTGGACGACAGCGGCCGGGTGCTGCTGGAGGCACATTGCCTGGACTGGCCCGCCGCGTTGGGCAGCGAGGCGGCCTACGGCAGGCTGGTCAGCGTCAGCCTGCTGCACAAGCTGCACGATGAACGCAAGTACGACACCCTGGACGCGCTGCGCGCCGGCATTGCGCAAGACACAGCCGACGCCAGGGCCTGGTTTGCCGGCCGCAGCGCCAGCGTTTGACGGAAAACTGCCATGGCATTGCCCTCTGAGATCACCGACCTGAGCGCACTGGCGCTGTCAGGCGCCATCCATGCCCGCACGGTGTCGTGCCGCGAGGTGATGGCCGCCTACCTGGCGCGCATCCACCAGCGCAACCCGCGGTTCAATGCCATCGTCAACCTGGCCGCCGATGACAGGCTGCTGGCCCAGGCCGATGCCAGCGACGCCGAACTGGTGCGTGGCCACAGCCGTGGCTGGATGCACGGCATGCCACAGGCGATCAAGGACGCCGGCCATGCGCTGGGCTTTGCCACCACTTGCGGCAGCGTTTTGCTGAAAGACGCCGTGGCCACGCAGGACAACCTGATGACAGCGCGCATGAAAGCCGCTGGCTGCATCGTCATTGGCAAGACCAACATGCCCGAGCTGGGCCTGGGCTCGCACACCTTCAACAGCCTGTTCGGCACCACGCCCAACGCCTGGGATGCACAGGTCAGTGCCGGCGGCAGCAGCGGCGGCGCGGCGGTGGCGCTGGCCCAGCGCCTGCTGCCGGTGGCCGACGGCTCTGACTTCATGGGCTCGCTGCGCAACCCTGCGGCCTGGGCCCATGTGTTCGGCATGCGGCCCAGCCAGGGCCGGGTGCCACTGTGGCCGGCCGCTGACACCTGGGTGGCGCAGCTGGTCACCGAAGGCCCGATGGCGCGCAGCGTGGCCGACCTGGCGGCGCTGCTGTCCACCCAGGCCGGCGCTGATGCGCGTGTGCCGCTGTCCATTGCCGGGGGCCCGCAAGACTTCTGTGTGCCAGCGGGCGAGGCGGCGCTGGCGGCCTTGCGTGGCTTGCGTGTGGGCTGGCTGGCTGACCTGCAAGGCCATCTGGCGATCGAAGACGGCTTGCTCGCGGTGTGTGAGCAAGCGCTGGGCCGCCTGGCCGGGCACGGTGCCATCGTTGAACCCACGGCGCTGGGCTTTTCGGCCGACGCGCTGTGGCAGGCCTGGCTGGTGTGGCGGCGCGCGCTGGTGGCGCCCAAGGTGCTGCCGCTGCTGGCCCTGGCCGCTGGCCGGGGCATGGCGGCAGCAGACGCCATCAAGCCCGAGGCTTTGTGGGAGCACCAGCAGGCTGCCAGCCTGGGCTTCATGGCGTTCATGGCCGCCAGCGAGACCCGCACCGCATTCCACCAGCACCTGCTCGGGCTGTTTGAACGCTTTGATGTGCTGGCGCTGCCGGCCACCCAGGTGTGGCCATTCCCGGTGGCGCAGCGCTGGCCGCAGCAGATCGCCGGGCGCACGATGGACACCTACCACCGCTGGATGGAAGTGACGCTGTACGCCACCTTTGCCGGCGCGCCGGCCATCAGCGTGCCCGCTGGCTTTCATGCCAACGGCCGCTGGCCAGCCGGGCTGCAGCTGATCGGCCCACCGCGCGGTGATGCGGCCCTGCTGCGGGTGGCCGCAGGCTGCGAAGCAGCATCGGCAGCGCTGCTGGCGCGGCGGCCGCCCGAGGCGATGTGACCGACACCACAGCGACAAGCAACGCCGCGCTGGACACGCCGCCGTCTGTGCCAAGCTCTGCGCCGCCCTGGCTGCAGCGCTGGTGGCCACGCCGGGCACCGGCCTGGCTCGGCCCCAGCCTGCTGACGGCGCTGGCTTACTTCCTGGCCGGCCAGTTGGCATTGCTGCTGGCCATCCCGCCCGGCTACGCCTCGCCCATCTACCCGAGTGCCGGCCTGGCGCTGGCGGCCGTGCTGGCCTGGGGCCGCAGCGCGTTGCCGGGTGTGGCCATCGGCGCATTTGCGGTCAATCTCTCGCTGGGCGGCGACCGCACGCTGCTGCATTGGACGGTGCTGGGCGTGCCGCTGGCCATCGGCCTGGGGGCGATGCTGCAAGCCGCGCTGGGCGCAGCGCTGGTCAAGCGCTGGCTGCCTGGCCCGCTGCGGCTGGCCGGGCCGCGCGACGTGGCCTGGTTTTACGGCCTCGGCGCGGTGTTGGCCTGTCTGGTCAATGCCAGCCTGTCGGTGCCGGTGCTGGTGGCGGCCGGCACCGTGCCGGCTGCCGGCGCCCTGTTCACCTGGTGGACCTGGTGGGCCGGTGACACCCTGGGCGTGCTGATCGGCGCGCCGATCATGCTGACGCTGATCGGCCGGCCCCGCGCCGACTGGCATGGCCGGCGCATCACCGTGGCGCTGCCGCTGCTGCTGACCACCGCCCTGCTGGCCCTGGCCACGGTGCTGGTGGCGCGCTGGGACCAGCAGCGTGTGCAGAGCGTGTTCGAGCGCGATGCCACGGCGATGGCGGCAGCGGTCAAGGGCCAGCTGCACCATGCCAGCCTGGCGCTGGACGCGCTGCATGGTCTGGCAATCAGCACCGACAGCCTCGGCCCGGCAGCGCTGCGGCGCGCGGCCCAGCCCTGGCTGGCGCTGCCGATCCAGCTGCAGGCGCTCGGCCTGGGCCAGCGGGTGCAGCGCAGCGCATTGCCGGCCTTCGAGGCCGAGGTCAGCCGGCAGCTTGGCCAGCCGTACAAGGTGTTCGACCGGCCATTGCCCGGCGCCAGCCTGGCCGCGCCGGATGACAGCGCTGTGGTTGCCGTCCGTTGGATCGAGCCGCTGGCCGGCAACAGCGCGGCGCTGGGGGTGAATTCCATGTCGGTGCCGGCCGCGCGTGAGGCCATTGAACGTGCCACCGACAGCGACACCGCTGCGGCCACTGCCGGCTTCGTGCTGACACAGGAGCCTGGGCAGGCGCCCGTGCAGCAAACCGGTGTGGTGCTGTACCGGGCGCTGTACCAGGGTGAACCAGGCGCCGCCGGCCGCCGCGCCGCGCTGCGCGGTGTGGTCTTCGTCACGTTGCGCCTGCAGCGCTCGGTCGAAGCCGGCATGCGCCTGGCGCCGCCCTACCTGCGCTGGTGCCTGACCGACCTGAGCCCGGGTGCGGTGCGGCGCCAACTGGCCGGCGCGCCGGCCTGCGCCGACGCCGCGCCACAAGCGCTGCAGCATGTGGCCCCCATCAACCTGGGCGGCCGGCAGTGGCAACTGCAGATCGACGCGCCGGTGGCCGCTGTGCCTGACGCCGGCCACCGCAACGCCTGGCTGTTCTCCACCGTGGGCCTGCTGTCCACCGCGATGCTGGCCGCGCTGCTGCTGACCGTGACCGGCCGCACCCGCCGCATCGAGGCGGCGGTGGACGAGCGCACCGCCGACCTGCAGCGCGAGGCTGCCGAACGCCGCCGCACCGAAACCGCCCTGCGTGCCAGCGAGGAGCGCTTTCGCAACATCTTTGACCACGCCCCCATCGGCATCCTGTATGCCGACCTGCAGGGCCGCGTGCGCGACGCCAACCCGCGCCTGCGCGAGCTGGTGGGCCATGGCGCGCAGTCGCTGAGCACGCGCAGCCTGGCCGAGCTGACCCACCCCGACGACCGCGCCGACAACGCCGAGGGCTTGGCGCGGCTGCTGGCTGGCGAGGTGCCTGAATTCGAGCGCAACGCGCGCCTGCTGCACCGCAGCGGCAACACCCTGTGGGTGCGCATGAACTGGAGCGTGCTGCGCGACGCCGACGGCACGCCGCAGCGCCTGGTGGCAGTGATCGAAGACATCACCGAGCAACTGCGCCGGCAAGACGCCGAGCGTGGCCGCCAGGCGGCTGAAGCGGCCAACCTGGCGAAGAACGAATTCCTCTCGCGCATGAGCCATGAGCTGCGCACGCCGCTGAACGCGATGCTGGGCTTTGCGCAGCTGCTTGAGCTGGACGGGCGGCCGGCGCTGGCAGCACACCAGCGCAGCTGGGTGGCGCAAATCCTGCAGGCCGGCTGGCACCTGCTGGAGATGATCAACGACACGCTGGACTTGTCGCGCATCGATTCGGGCATGTTGCGCATGTCGCTCAAACCATTGCGGCTGCAGCCGTTGGTGCAGCAGTGCGTGGCGATGATGGAACCCGCCGCCGCACGCCGCAACATCACGCTGCAAGTGCTGCCCGGTGATGCCAGCCTGCGGGTGATCGGCGACGACACCCGGCTCAAGCAGGTGCTGACCAACCTGCTGTCGAACGCGGTGAAGTACAACGTGCCCGGCGGCCGGGTGGTGGTGCACACCGAGCTGCTGGGCGAACAGCGCCTGGCCCTGCGGGTGCTGGACACCGGCCTGGGCTTGAGCGAGGGACAGATGGCCGAGCTGTTCCAGCCCTTCAACCGGCTGGGGCGCGAGCAAGGCGACGCCGAAGGCACCGGCATCGGCCTGGTCATCAGCCGCCGCCTGGCCGAGCTGATGGGCGGCACCCTGCATGCCGAAAGCACCGCCGGCCAGGGCGCCACCTTCGTGCTTGCCCTGCCCCTGGCCGCCAGCGACGCACTGGCTGATGGCCGCAGCGATGCGTCGGACGCACTGGCGGCACCGTACCGCCGCCGCCTGGTGCACTACGTCGAAGACAACGAGACCAATGTCGAGGTGATGCGCGGCATCCTGGCGCAGCGGCCGCAGGTGCTGCTGCAGGTGTCGGGCCTGGGGCTGGACGGGCTGACCGCCATCCGCGCCCAGCCGCCTGACCTGATCCTGCTGGACATGAACCTGCCCGACGTGGACGGGCTGGAATTGCTGCGTCAGCTGCAGCGTGACCCTGACTGCGCCGCGATCCCCATCGTGGTGGTGTCGGCCGACGCCACGCCGGGCCGCATTGAAGAGGCGCTGGCGGCAGGCGCCCGGCGCTACATGACCAAGCCACTGAACCTGGGCAGCTTTCTGGGCATGCTCGATGAGCTGCTGGAAGGCATCGACAGCCGGTTTGGGTGAGCCCGGACGCAGACAGTCCTGAGGACTGTCTGTGCCTGGCGAACCGGCCGAGCTCTGCGAGGGCGTGGGTGCGTCAGGAGGCCGTTTTGGCCGGTTTTGCGGGCTTGGCAGCAGGCCGATCGGCGGTCGGCTTGGCCGGCGACTCGGCCGCTGGCGCATAGGCCGCGCCGGCCACTGTCAGGCCAGCCGACGACAGCCGCGCGGCGTTGCCCGGGCCCATGCCCGACACCCGGTCGAGCAGATCGGCCCAGTTCTTGAACGTTGCCTGCTGGCGCGCCGCCAGGATCTTGGCCGACAGCGCCGGGCCGATGCCCTTGACGGCTTCGAGCTCGGCGGTGCCGGCTGAGTTGGCATCGGCGGCGGCGGCGCTCTGGCCGGCCAGCAGGGCCAGGGTGGTGATCAGGGCGGTGATGAGTTGGCGGATCATGGTGGGCTCCTTCGGGGTGGGACGGGTGGGGCCCGCAGCGGTTTGGCAGCGGGCTGGAACGGATTCTGTGGATCCGCTGCCACGCTGGCTCTCCCTCTGGGGTGGGTGACAAGGAGGGGACGCAGAGGGCCCCAAAAGGTGGGGAAATGCCGCTTTGGCGGCTTTAGCACTCCTCACCAGGGAGTGCTAATATTCCCGGAACCAAGCCCCCCGGCCCCAATCAGAGGTCAGCATGAACCTGTCATCCGCTTCCACCGCCTTGTCTGTCCGTGACCCCTGGGCCCTGGTGCCCTCGCTGGGCAACCTGGACGCTTACATCTCGGCCGTCAACCGGCTGCCGATGTTGACGCAGGCCGACGAAACCCGCTACGCCCGGCGCCTGCGGGATGAGGCGCATGTCGAATCCGCCGGCCGTCTGGTGTTGTCGCACCTGCGCCTGGTGGTGTCGGTGTCGCGCCAGTACCTGGGCTATGGCCTGCCGCACGGTGACCTGATCCAGGAAGGCAATGTCGGCCTGATGAAAGCCGTCAAACGCTTCGACCCCGAGGCCGGTGTGCGCCTGGTCAGCTATGCGCTGCACTGGATCAAGGCCGAGATCCATGAGTACATTCTGAAGAACTGGCGCATGGTCAAGCTGGCCACCACCAAGGCCCAGCGCAAGCTGTTCTTCAACCTGCGCTCGATGAAGCAGGGCATGAAGAGCAGCGCCACCGACGCCAACGCCCACCGCAACAACCTGTCGGCGGCCGAGATCGACAGCGTGGCCTTGAAGCTCAATGTCAAGCCGGCCGAAGTGATCGAGATGGAAACCCGCTTGTCGGGTGGTGACGTGGCGCTGGAGCCGCAGGCCGACGACGGCGACGAGAGCTTTGCGCCGATCGCCTACCTGGCCGACGACAGCGCCGAGCCCACCCGGGTGCTGGAGGCGCGCCGTCGCGATGCGATGGCCGGCGACGGCCTGGTGCAGGCACTGGCGGTGCTGGACGACCGCAGCCGCCGCATCGTCGAGCAGCGCTGGTTGCAGGTCAATGACGACTCTTCAGGCGGCATGACGCTGCACGAACTGGCGGCGGAATACAGCGTCAGCGCCGAGCGCATCCGCCAGATCGAGGTGGCGGCGCTGAAGAAAATGCGCAAGGCGCTGGAGTCCGCTGCCTGAAGTCGATACCGGTCGAAGCCTGAATTGG
>JANNMP010000186.1:0-6909 GCA_031398015.1 Burkholderiaceae bacterium | reverse complement strand
CCAGCTTCCACCTGAAGCCCCGGCGCGACGCGGCGGGTGGTGACCTGACGGCAGAAATCTGGATCGCGCCGACGCTGCAATACCTGCCGGTGCGCATCCTGATCCGTGACGGCCAGGGCAACTCGGTCGATCTGACGCTGGACAAGGCCCCGCTGCAGGCCGGCCCGGCCAGGTAGAAGCACGGCGCACCGGTGGTGATCGGTTAGATTGGCCGCCCGGCCTCCCCCCCACACACACCCCCCCCGCCCACCACCCTGACCTACGACAACATCCTCGTCGACACCCCCGGCAGCGGCGCCGTGCGCACCGGCCTGATCACGCTGAACCGGCCCAAGGCGCTGAACGCGCTGAACGACGGCCTGATGGACGAGCTGGGTGCGGCGTTGAAGGCCTTTGACGCCGATGCCGGCATCGGCGCCATCGTGATCACCGGCGGCGACAAGGCGTTTGCCGCCGGTGCCGACATCGGCGTGCTTGCGCAGCACAACTTTGTCTCGGCCTACACCAGTGACCTGATCACCCGCAACTGGGAGACCATCCGCAGCGTGCGCAAGCCGGTGATTGCGGCGGTGGCCGGCTTTGCGCTGGGCGGCGGCTGCGAGCTGGCGATGATGTGCGACATCGTGATCGCCGCTGACACGGCCAAGTTCGGCCAGCCCGAGATCAAGCTGGGCATCATCCCCGGCGCCGGTGGCACGCAGCGCCTGCCACGCGCCATCGGCAAGGCCAAGGCGATGGACCTGGTGCTCACAGCCAGGATGATGGACGCGGTGGAAGCCGAGCGCGCCGGCCTGGTGTCGCGTGTGGTGCCGGCCGACAAGCTGCTGGACGAAGCGCTGGGCGCGGCGGCTGCCATCTGTGCGCTGGGCGGCCCCAGCGTGCTGGCAGCCAAGGAATGTGTGAACCGCGCCTATGAAGGTGGGTTGAACGACGGCATCCTGGTCGAGCGGCGGCTGTTCCATGCGCTGTTTGGCACGCCAGACCAGCAAGAGGGCATGGACGCCTTCTTGAACAAGCGCAAGCCGGCCTTCAAGCGTGCCTGAACTTCAACCAGACCATTGACCATGACAGACCTCTCCAACTTCCCCATCACCGAAAAATGGCCGGCGCGCCACCCTGAGCGCCTGCAGTTGTATTCACTGCCCACGCCCAATGGCGTGAAGGTGTCGATCGCGCTGGAAGAGTGCGGCCTGGCCTATGAGCCGCATCTGGTGCGGTTTGATCTGAACGAGCAGTTGACACCGGCCTTCCTGTCGCTGAACCCGAACAACAAGATCCCGGCCATCATCGACCCCGACGGGCCCGGCGGCAAACCGCTGGCGCTGTTTGAATCGGGCGCCATCCTGGTCTACCTGGCCGACAAGACCGGCCAGCTGATGCCGCAAGACCCGGCAGCGCGCTACGAGACGCTGCAGTGGCTGATGTTCCAGATGGGCGGCATCGGCCCGATGTTCGGCCAGCTCGGCTTCTTCCACAAATTTGCCGGCAAGGATTTCGACGACAAACGCCCGCGTGACCGTTATGTGGCCGAGGTGCAGCGCCTGCTGGGTGTGCTGGACCAGCGCCTGGCCAACCGCGCCTGGGTGATGGGAGACGACTTCAGCATCGCCGACATCGCCATCTTTCCGTGGGTGAACACGTTGGTGGGCTTCTACGACGCAAGCGCGCTGGTGGGCTTTGCGCAGTTCGGCCATGTCAAGCGGGTGTTCGACGCCTTCCTGGCCCGGCCGGCGGTGGCGCGTGGGCTGTTGATCCCGATGCGCCCGCCTGCGGCCTGATCAGAGCCGACCTCAGGGCCGACCTCAAGGCTGCACCCAGGCCGCGCTGCCGTCGGTGTTGAAGCGGGCCCGGCGGTGACCACCGGGTTGCAGTTCCAGCCAGTCCATCGCGTCCACACGGGCCGAGACCACGGCAAAGTTGTTTCGGCTGCTTTGCACCGGCGCCGCTTGCTGGCCAGTCAACGCCGCACCAGGCGGCAGCGGCGCCATGTAGTCTTGTGCTGCCGGGCTGAACTGCAGCCGCGCCCAGTGCGATGACACCGCCAGGCCGCTGGTCTGCACCTCCAGCAACACCCGCAGCCGCAACTGCCAGCCCAGCGCCGCGCTCCAGGCCAACACCGTGGCGCGGGGCTGGGCGGCGATCTGCGCCACCTTGGGCGAGCGTGCGTCGGTGAAGAACAGCAAGGTGCTTGTGTCGGGCTCTGCGCCACGCAGCACCACGCTGCGCAGGTCGGCGCTGTCGCCGTCCACCGTGGCCAGGCCCAGCACCCGCCAGGCATGGGCCTTGTCACGCACCGCCTGCAGCAGCTGCTGCCAGCAGGCGGCGTGGATGTCGGCCAGGTCGGTGATCACGTGCCCTCGCGCCGCAACGCCGGAGGTCATGGGCCTTCCCGGCGCAAGGCCGGGAAGAGGATCACATCGCGGATGCTGGCGCTGTCGGTGATCAGCATCATCAGCCGGTCGATGCCGATGCCGCAGCCACCGGCCGGCGGCATGCCGACCTCCAGCGCGCGGATGAAGTCGGCGTCGTAGTACATCGCCTCTTCATCACCGGCGTCCTTGTTCGCGGTCTGCGCCGCAAAGCGCGCGGCCTGGTCTTCGGCGTCGTTCAGCTCACTGAAGCCGTTGCCGAATTCACGCCCGGTGATGAACAGCTCGAAGCGCTCGGTGACCTGTGGGTTGGCATCGCTGGCGCGGGCCAGCGGGCTCACCTCGACGGGGTAGTCGACGATGAACGTTGGCTGCCACAGCTTGGCCTCCACCGCCGCCTCGAACAGGCCGAACTGCAGTTGCGCCAAGCCCCAGTGGGCCGGTGGCTCCTGGCCCAGCGCGCGCAGCCTGGTGTGCAGCACCTCGGCGTTCACCGCCTCGGCCTCGGTCAGCCCGGCATGCACCAGCAGCGATTGCTGCACCGACAGCCGGGCAAACGGCTCGTGCAGCGCCACCGGCTTGCCGGCATAGTGCAGCGCCGCCGACCCGGTGGCCGCCAGGGCCGCGTGGCGCAGCAGGCGCTCGGTGAAGTCCATCAGATCATGGTGCGTCCAGTAGGCCGCGTAAAACTCCATCATCGTGAACTCGGGGTTGTGGCGGACGCTGATGCCCTCATTGCGGAAGTTGCGGTTGATCTCGAACACCCGCTCGAAGCCGCCCACCAGCAGACGCTTCAGGTACAGCTCCGGCGCAATGCGCAAGAACATCTGCTGGTCGAGCGCGTTGTGGTGGGTGGTGAACGGCCTGGCATTGGCGCCCCCGGGGATCGGGTGCAGCATCGGCGTTTCCACTTCCAGGAAGCTGTGCTCGACCATGAAGCTGCGGATCGATGCCACCGCTTTGCTGCGCGCGATGAAGCGCGCACGCGTGCTCTCGTCGGTGATCAGGTCGACATGGCGCTGGCGGTACTTCTGCTCCTGGTCGGCCATGCCGTGGAACTTGTCTGGCAACGGGCGCAGGCTCTTGGTCAGCAATCGCCAGGCGGTGACGCGCACTGACAGCTCACCGGTGCGGGTCTTGAACAGCACGCCCTCGGCACCCAGGATGTCGCCCAGATCGGTGTGCTTGTAGGCCTCGTAGTCGGCCTCGCCCAAGGCGTCGCGCGTCACGAACAGCTGGATGCGGCCTTGTTCACCGACGGTGTCAGGGCCAGTGCTGCCGTCTTGCAATGTGGCGAAGCTGGCCTTGCCCATGCCACGCTTGAGCATGATGCGCCCGGCGACCGCCACTTGCACCGCCAGCGGCGCCAGGTCAGCGTCTTCGAGCTTGCCGTACTCGGTGTGCAGCGCGGCCGCGTGGTGGCGCGGCTTGAAGTCATTGGGGAAGGTGGCAGTGCCGCTGTCACGGTGCCGGGCGCGCAGCGCGGCCAGCTTCTCGCGCCGCTCGGTGATGAGCTTGTTGTCGTTGGATGCGGTGTCGTCTAAGCTCATGGCGCGGTTCGGTGGGCCGGGGAAGGGCAACAAATTGTAGGCACCCCAAGACCAGCAGGGCCCGTTTGCACCCCGGCTTGTACCCAGGCTGCAAGCCAAAGCCAGGCAAGGGTGTTCCAGTAGAATTCATCCGTTCTTGTGCGCTTTCGGAAGCCCCGTGTCACCGTCTGCCGGCCAGCATGGCCCCGCACCGCCCGGGCGCAACCATGGGCAACCTGGGTTGCCGTCGCGCGCTGACATTCACCACTCCACTGTCGAAGCTCCGTCCATGCACGTACGCCGTTCACCGATCCGCGACCGCAAGCTTCGTTTTGCGCTCGTGGGCTGCGGTCGCATTGCCAACAACCACTTCGATGCCATCCAGAAGCACGCTGAGCGCTGTGAGCTGACCGATGTCTGCGATGCCGACCCCAAGGCGCTGGCGGCGGCCGTGCAGCGCACCGGGGCCCGTGGCCATGACAGCTTCAGTGCCATGCTGGCCGCGTCGAAGGCCGACTGCGTGGTGCTCACCACCCCCAGCGGCCTGCATCCGACACAGGCCGCCGAGGCGGCGCGTGCTGGCTTCGACGTCATGACCGAGAAGCCGATGGCCACGCGCTGGACTGATGGCCTGGCCATGGTGCGCGCCTGTGACGACGCCGGCGTGCGGCTGTTTGTGGTCAAGCAGAACCGCCGCAACCGCACCCTGCTGCTGCTCAAGCAGGCGGTCGATGCCGGCCGTTTCGGCCGCATCTACATGGTCAACGTCAACGTGTTCTGGACCCGGCCCCAGTCGTACTACGACAGCGCTGCCTGGCGTGGCACCTGGGAGTTCGACGGCGGCGCGTTCATGAACCAGGCCAGCCACTACGTGGACCTGCTCGACTGGATTTGCGGCCCGGTTGAAAGCGTGATGGCCTACACCGGCACGCTGGCGCGCAGCATCGAGGTTGAAGACACCGGCGTGGCGGCGCTGAAGTGGCGCAACGGCGCCATGGGCAGCATCAACGTCACGATGCTCACCTACCCGAAGAACCTGGAAGGCTCGATCACCATCCTGGGCGAGCGCGGTTCTGCGCGGGTGGGGGGCGTGGCCGTCAACGAGATCAAGCACTGGGAGTTCGATGCGCCGCACCCGATGGACGCCGAGCTCAGCGATGCAAGCTACCAGACCACCTCGGTCTACGGCTTTGGCCATCCGCTGTACTACGACAACGTGATCAACACGCTGCGCGGTGACGCGGTTGCTGAAACCGACGGCCGCGAAGGCCTGAAGAGCCTGGAGCTGCTGATCGCGATGTACCTGTCCTCACGCGACGGCAAGCGCGTCAACCTGCCGCTGGCCTACTGAGGGCTGGCAGGCCATGGCCACCACCATCCACCCCAGTGCCATCGTTGATGACGGTGCCCAGCTGGGTGCTGACTGCAGGGTCTGGCACTTTGTGCACATCAGCGCTGGTGCGCGCATCGGCCAGCGCTGCTCGTTCGGGCAGAACGTGTACGTCGGCAATGACGTGCACATCGGCCACAACGTCAAGATTCAGAACAATGTCTCGGTGTATGACGCCGTCACGTTGGAAGACGATGTGTTCTGCGGCCCCAGCATGGTGTTCACCAATGTGCACAACCCGCGCGCTGCGGTGGTCCGCAAGGACGAATACCGCCGCACGCTGGTGCGCCGCGGCGCCACGCTTGGGGCCAATTGCACCGTGGTGTGCGGCTGCACGGTGGGTGAATTTGCGTTTGTCGGCGCAGGAGCCGTCATCAGCCGTGATGTGCCGGCGTTTGCGCTGATGGTGGGTGTGCCAGCGCGGCGCATCGGCTGGATGAGCCGCCATGGTGAACGGCTGGACCTGCCCGCCGCATTGCCCGCCGGCCAGCATGCCCAGGCCGCCTGCCCCGCCACCGGTGAGCGTTACCGCCTCAGCGGTGAAGCCCTCCTATTGATCGATTGATGCCATGCAATTCACTGATCTGAAATCGCAGTACGCCGCGCTCAAGACCGACATCGACGCCCGCATCCACCGCGTGCTGGACCATGGCCAGTACATCATGGGTCCCGAGGTCAAGGAGATGGAGCAGGCGCTGGCCGAGCGCACCGGTGCGTTGCACTGCGTGGCAGTGGCCAGTGGCACCGAAGCACTGCTGATTGCGCTGATGGCCATCGGCCTGAAGCCGGGTGACGAGGTCATCACCACGCCATTCACGTTTGCCGCCACCGCCGAGATGATCGTGTTGCTGGGCGGCAAGCCGGTGTACGCCGACATCGAAGCCGACACCTGCAACATCGACGCCAGCCTGATCGAGGCCAAGGTCACGCCGCGCACGCGCGCCATCATGCCGGTCAGCCTGTATGGGCAGGTGGCTGACATGGACGCCATCAACGCCATTGCCCAGCGCCATGGCCTGGTGGTGATCGAGGACGCGGCGCAGAGCTTCGGTTCGACCTACCGTGGCAAGGCCAGCTGCAACGTCAGCACCATCGCTGCCACCAGCTTCTTCCCCAGCAAGCCACTGGGCTGTTATGGCGACGGTGGTGCCTTGTTCACCAGCGACGCGGCCATTGCCCAGGCCGCGCGCGAGATCCGTGTGCACGGCCAGAGCGGCCGCTACCAGCACACCCGCCTGGGCGTGGGCGGGCGCATGGACACCCTGCAGTGCGCGGTGATCCTGGGCAAGCTGCCGCGCTTTGCTTGGGAGCTGGAACGCCGCCATGCGCTGGCAGCGCGCTACAAGCGCCTGATCGAGGCCAGCGGCGCGCCGGTGCAACTGCTGACCGTGCGCCCGGACCGTGACTGTGTCTGGGCCCAGTACACCGTGATGCTGGACAACCGCGCTGCGGTGCAGGCCGCACTGCAGGCAGCGGGTGTGCCCACTGCGGTGCATTACCCCAAGCCGCTGCACCGGCAACCGGCCTATGCCGCTGACTGCTGCCCTGATTGCAACCCGCTGAGCATCACGGCGGGGCAGCGCGTGTTGAGCCTGCCCATGAGCGCGGACCTGAGCGACAC